>CALUUU010000045.1 GCA_944324035.1 Candidatus Gastranaerophilales bacterium | reverse complement strand
TAATATATTTAATAAGTTCAGGATAAAAAGGTTTGCCCAAGTGTTCTTCATAGTGCTTTGCCGCAAGCTCTTCTGTTACCTGAAGCATTTTCATAGCAACAATTTTGTAGCCTCTTTTTTCAAATCTTGCAATAATTTCCCCGATATAACCCCTTTTAACAGCATCAGGCTTAATCGCAACGAATGTTCTCTCTTCTGTATACATTTGTTTTCCTCCATTTTTCAAGTCTATATTTAAATAATAACACAAACATTTTTAAATAACTATCAGGCTTAAATAGAAGTCATATAACAAATTCCATAGATACATTGATACAAAGCTCCGTTTGCTTCGCAAACGAAATCATTAAGCGCTCCTAAGGACAACGCAGCACATTTACTCCTTCCCCTGCTTGGGGAAGGTTGGGATGGGGAGTTATTTCTACTTAAAAATTTAGTTATGTCATAATGTCATTCACCTGCGAAGAATGATGCAATTTTGTAAGTATGATGTTATTTTTAAAAATTTTTGTGGAATTTGCTATATAAGTTTAACTTAAAGAGTCTGTTCCAAGCGCTTCATATAAACTCTCAGCATCAAAAGCATAATTGCACATAATATTACGGCAGCAGTCACAAGCCCGAACCAAAAACCTATCAAATGCATATTATATTTAAATGCAAGTGTATATCCCAAAGGAATTGAAATCAGCCAATACCCTACAAAATTTGCAATCAGCACGATTTTAGTTTTTTTAATTCCTTTAAAAATACCGGCAAGTGAAACCTGAAGCCCGTCAAACACCTGAAATACCGACAAAACAATCATGATAGGAATACCTATTTTTATAAGCACAGGGTCTTTTGAAAATATTCCTACTAACAAATGCGGACAGGTTGCAAAAACAACCGAACTACACATCATAAACCCGACGCACATACAAATCCCGACTTTTGCATAACGTTTTAAATCCGCAAAATTTCCGGAACCGTTAGCAAATCCGACCTTAACCGCAATAGCATTTGAAATCGCCAAAGGCACCATAAAAGCAATCGTAGTCAGCGTGCAAATAAGATTCTGTGCAGCAGCATAAACTCCTGACACCCGTCCCATAATAATAGCAATACTATTAAACGCTATGAATTCAACCAAAACCGCCGCAGAAATAGGCATTCCGATGTGAAGCATCTGCTTGTAGTAGTTTTTATCTTCATAATTATGAAAACTCATTGTCATATAACAATAAATTAAAAGTGCAATCGCCATAACATATCGCACAATAAATGCAGCAATAGCAAGCCCGATAACGCCTATTGAAGGTATAGGCCCCCAGCCGAAAACCAAAACCCAGGCAAGTGCAACATTTAAAAATACACAAAGAACAGTTACAAGGTTCGGTACAAACACAATTTCAAAAGCCTGCAAGTATTCTTTTAACGCGGCATGGATATAGACCGCAAAAGAAGAAAATGCTGTAATTAACATATATTCTTTAATTGCAGGAGTAATTGCAGGGTCAAAATGCAGCATATCAATAACCGGCAAAAAGCCTAACACAATGACAGTTACAAATACAGCCAGAAAAATTGCAAACCTCAATGTCGGATAAAAATATTTCTTTGCGGACTTTCTTTCCCCCCGATAGTTTGACAAAATAGGTGAAACACTAGAAATCAATCCGATACCGAATGTAAAAATACAATTCAAAATAGCTGTAGCAATACTTATTGCAGCCAGAGTATTGGTAGAATGCCTTCCTGCCACGAAAACATCCCCGGCACCTATCAGGATAAAACCGAGGTTTCCCATAATTATCGGCAGGGCAATGTTCAATAATTCCTTAACATAATATTTTATGGATTGTGTCATACAAAAAAATTATAACATAAAGAAATTTAATTCAAATATATTTTATAATTTATAAGAGTAAGCATTTATAAGTTTCCAATATTTATACAGTATTAAACGTTTCACTTCCATAAAATTAAAATTACAGACCCGATTACCATAATAAGACTGCCAAAAAGTTTTTTCCTTACCTGTGTTTCTTTAAAATATTTCCAGCCTAAAACCACGCTCAATACTGCGGAAAGCTGAAATAAGGCAAGTGCATAGCTTACATTCATTCTTGCGAATACAAAATTTGTACTGTATTGCATAAGCCCCATTAAAATTATAATTAACAACAGACGTGACAAAACAAAGCTATTTCGATTTATCTGAAACTCTCTGCGCACTAAAACCATCAAAAAAGTGAACACCATCCCGAAAAAACACCAGAAGAAAAATGAAGTTTTAATATCGCTTAAGGTTATAACATTTTTTATAAATACGGCTTCCAAAGCTGTAAACATAAGAGCGTAAATTCTGTATCTGATATCCTTGCGCCTTAAAAGTTTATAAGAAAAACCCTCATCCTGCGTGTCAAAAATAAAATAACTGCCGGCAATCACCAGCACCATTCCCAAAAGCCCTGCAGCGGACGGAAGTTCTCCGAGTATAAATATGCCGGCAGCCATTGCAACTACTGATTTATACGCATTGACAGGCCCCAGAACAGATAGCTCTCCATTTTCCAATGCCTTTACAAGGAAAGAATTTCCCAACGCACCGCACAAACCTCCAAGCACTGCACTTAACCACAACTCATCAGAAAAACCTGTCCAATTAAAACTAAACACCAACGGAATACAACAAACAGTCAAACCGCAATACATAATAAAGTTTATCAAAAAAGGGCTTAATCCGTTTGCTGTCAACTGTTTTTGGTAAACATTCGACATAGAGTTGCTGAAAATTCTGATTAATACAGCTAAAGATGTTGTAATCATAAATAATATGATAATACAAAATCAGACTTTATATTAAGACATAAGATGATAATATTTCATATAATCCGCCATAATCATTGAGCTTGTGGCGTTCGCAACATTTGCTTTTATATCCTGGTTATTATCACTTTCAGATGTATCCTTGACTTGTTCCTGTTCTTTTCGTCTTTCATCTGCAATCTGCTGTTCCTGCATTTCCTGGATAAAATTATCTACCTGCTGTTCAAGCTCTTTTAATCTGGCTCTGTCGCCTTCATATGAACCGGTAGATTCCACACCGGCCTCCTGCAAAGTTTCAAGCACATTTGCCCAATCCTGATAATTAGGTACAGACGCACCCTGAGCCTGCGCTGCAGCCTGCGCTTTTCTTAAGTCGTCTTCTGATTCTATACCGTTAACCTTAAAAGCCATTTTAAATACTCCTCTTATTACTTCTCTTAAATATATAAAGTAATACCGGAAGTAAAAATTTCACGGCGCTGAAAACTTGTAATGAAACTTAATATTAAAGCTGAAAGTTTAAAAGTTCAGATACTGTTAAGTTAAGAGCTTCTGCAATTTGATAAAGATTAGTATATCTGATATCAGTATTCCCGCGTTCAATTTCACTTATTGCACGCCTTGACACGCCTGACTTTTCTTCAAGATCCTCTTGGCTAAAGTTATTTTTTAATCTCTCAAATCGTATTTTTTGTCCGAGTTTTAATAGTCTTTCATCCTTCATAAATTTATCCTATAGGATTGACAAAATATTAAAAATGCTGAATAATGTTTATATGAACATTATTATGTTCATATAAACAAAAATACGCATGGAGGATTTGGCTTGAAGAAAGGATTTACATTAGCGGAAGTCTTAATAACCCTTGGCATAATCGGGGTAATAGCTGCACTAACGCTGCCGGGACTCTTGGCTGAATATTCAAAACTTGTAGTAGAAACAAAATTAAAGAAATTTTATACCCAGATAAACCAGGCTGTTGCTCTGTCTGAAGCCCAATACGGTTCAAGAGAATACTGGTATGCCAATTCTAATCAGGTAGACACAGATGCGGACGGAAATCCGGTTCCCGGCAGCTCAACTGCTGAAAAATGGTTTATGAAATATATTGGAAATAATATGACTGTTGTAAGAGTTAATTACGATGACAATGCAAGACCCACTTTCTTTTTTAAAGATGGAACAGCTTTAAAAATGTTGACAGGTAGTGTAATATCAGAGCAAGATGGTGGAATGCGGGATTGGGTATTTTACACGTCATATCCTGACAAATGTTTAGCCATATATGGTACTGAAGTAAATGCCCGCGGAAAATGTGCTTGGCCATTCTATTATCAGCCGGAGGAATCCGAGAATTGGGGACCGTACCATAAAAGCAAAAGAGGATTTGAGCCTTACAGCTATGGATGGAGCGGAACATTAAATCAGGCGCAGTCATATTGCCGCGGAACCAGACCTGAGTATTGCACGTTACTAATTCAACTGAACGGCTGGAAAATTCCTGATGACTACCCGTGGAAAGTTCACTATTGATTGTTTAATTAAATTTAAAATAATTAGAAATATTAAGAAAAATTTACAAACAGGTTGAAAAGTTTTGCAAATCAAGCATTTTGCAAGCATTGATTTTTATTGAAACAGTGGTGATATTAAAAAAACAATTATTATACTAATGTTAAGATTTTGCATGCAAAATCAGTTATACCGCTTGCATTCAAATATTTTGCAAGTATTATAAAAATATACACCAAATTAGGTGTACTATGCACATGTGAAACCACGGCCGTAAATATTTATGCAAAAAGCTTTGTGCTGCGAAAGAATATGAGCCGGAAAAAGAGGAATATATGTCAAAAGACGTCATTGAAATAGAAGGTACAATTATAGAATCCATGCCAAACGCAATGTTCCGCGTAAAACTGGAAAATGATCACGAAATACTTGCTCATATTTCAGGGAAAATAAGAAAAAATTTCATAAGAATATTGCCTGGTGACAGAGTTAAGGTAGAAATGACACCTTATGACTTATCCAGAGGCAGGATTACATTCAGACTTAAATAAATCTCACGAATATATAATATAAAGGAAAAGAAAATGAAAGTAAGATCATCAGTAAAAAAAATTTGCGATAAATGCAAATGTATTAAAAGAAAAGGCAGAATTGCCGTAATTTGCGAAAACCCTAAACACAAACAAAGACAAGGTTAGCGGCAGCCGGTGTGAGTCCGGTGTCGGCTTGCGGAGCAAGACGAGCAGGGACGAACATTACGATACCGCCGTTGTGAATGAAGCGTAAGCGAAATGAACGAACAAATCTCTGATTTGACAGGCGGAAAAAGATTTTGCAAATGCAAAGCAAAAAAAGCGAATGACAGCGGAGCATAAAGCAATAATCTAATAAGTACCAATGAACGAACAAATCTCCGATTTGACAGGCGGAAAAAGATTTTGCAAATGCAAAGCAAAAAAAGCGAATGACTGCGAAGCATAAAGCAATAATCTAACTAAGACCAATAATCAAATCTTTGATTTGAAGGGTATAAACAAATCACAAAAGTCGAATCTGCGGACTTAATCAGCGGATGGTGAGGAAGTATTTATGCCTCATACCCAAAAAAATCTAACAACAAGAAAAGGAGAAAATTTAAAATGGCAAGACTAGTAGGGGTAGACTTACCTCGTAACAAAAGAATTATCGTAGCATTGACATATATCTACGGTATCGGACCAAAAAGAAGCGAAAATATTCTTAAAGCAACAGGTATTTCACCTGATTTGAGAACAGATGATTTAACAGAAGAAGATATTAAAAATTTGCGTAATGAATTAGCAAATTATCATATTGAAGGTGACTTAAGACGTGAAGTTTCTATGCACATCAAACGTTTGCAGGAAATCGGCTCTTACAGAGGACTTCGTCACAAACGCAACCTTCCTTGCCGCGGCCAAAGAACTAAAACCAATGCAAGAACCCGCCGCGGTAAAAAAGGCTTAGCTATCACTAAAAAGAAAACAGCTTAGTATAAATTAAAGGTTTAATAAAAATAAAGTAAAAAGATAAAGGATAAAAAAATGGCAAGACCACAAAAAACAAAGAAAAAAGAAAAGAAAAATGTATTGCAGGGTGTTGTACATATACAATCAACATTCAACAATACAATCGTAACTTCTACTGATACTCAAGGTAATGCTATTGCTTGGGCAACAGCCGGTGCAAGCGGATTCAAAGGCGCAAGAAAGGGAACTCCGTTTGCAGCACAGTCTGCTGCTGAATTGGTAGCTAAAAAATCTATTGACCAGGGTATGAAAAAAGTTGAAGTTTATATCAAAGGACCTGGTTCAGGCAGAGAAACTGCAATCAGAGCAATTCAGGCAGCAGGATTGGAAATCACTCTTATAAGAGATGTAACCCCTATTCCTCACAACGGCTGCCGTCCGCCTAAAAAACGCAGAGTATAGTAATGCGTAATCTGTGTGGAAATTTATTCTGCACAGAAACATATTAAAATGAAGTAATGGCGGGGGCTTGCGTGAAAGCCAAAACGCAAACCATAGATGCCCCGCCGCAAAGAAAAAGGAGAAATTAAAAAAATGGCTAGATATACAGGACCTTCTAATAAATTATTTAGAAATAAAAAGGTAAAAGATTTGTCAAACAGAAAGTTGACATCTTCTATGAGACAGTCAGCTTCCGGACAGCACGGTGCAGTAAGAAAGAAACTTTCTGAATATGCTGTTCATTTGGCAGAAAAACAAAAAATCAGATTTACTTATCTTGTAAGCGAAAAACAGTTTGCTAAATACTATAAAGAAGCTGCAAGAAGAAAAGGCGTTACAGGTACTATCTTGTTACAATTGTTAGAGTCAAGATTGGATAACATTTTGTACAGAGCCGGTTTGGGTATTACACGCAAACAGGCAAGACAGATTGTTAACCACGGTCACGTACTTGTAAACGATAGAAAAGTTGATATTCCATCATACTCGGTAAAAGCGGGTGATGTTATCACTATCAAGTCAAGAAGCACACAATTCCTTAAAAATGTCACAGAAATGATTGATTTGGCTTGTGCTCCGGCTTGGATGACAATAGACAAGGATGCATTAAAAATCACTTTCGACAGAATTCCAGAAAGAGAAGAATTGGATCCTGAAATTAAAGAACAACTTGTAATTGAATATTACTCTAAATAAGGCTTAGCGAGAGTTTAGCTTAAGGCTGGACATCACCGTGAAGCTCAAAAAAAGGATTAAAAATCCGCAATAGTTATTTTTAAAACTAGGAGATTAAAAGAATGGAATTAAAAATTAAATGCGTTAATACGACAACAAGTTCAGACGGTTCCCAATACGGTAAGTTTGTAGTAGAACCATTGGAAAAGGGTTTTGGTACAACTATCGGAAACTCTTTAAGACGTGTTTTATTATCAAGTCTTGAAGGTACAGCGGTAACTTCAGCAAGAATTGAAGGTATTACTCACGAATACACTGCAATTCCTGGCGTATTGGAAGACGTAATTGACGTAATGTTAAATCTTAAAGGTTTGGTTGTAAAAACTGATTCCAAAGAGCCTCAACACTTACGTATAGACGTTGATAAACCTGGTGCTGTACTTGCTAGTGATATTCAATTACCTGCAGGAGTAAAGGTTGTAAACCCTGACTGGTTGATTTGTACGGTAGCTGAAGGCGGTAGCTTCCATGCTGACGTTATAGTAGAAACCGGAAAAGGTTATGTACCTCACGATGTTCCTAGAGATTCAAGAGGTATTTCAATAGACGTACTCCCTATTGATGCAACTTTTATGCCTATCAAAAGAGTAAGCTATAACGTAGAAAACACCCGTGTTGGTGATTCTATTGATTTTGATAAATTAACTTTGGAAATTTGGTCTAACGGTTCAATCGAAGTAACTACAGCGTTAAGCCAGGCTTCAAACTTGTTGATTGATCATTTTATGCAGATTGCTTCAATCACAGGTCAGCCGGTTGTAGCTCCTGTAGCAAGCATTGAAGAAGAACCTAAAGAAGACGAAAATGTTCCTAGTATGACAATTGAAGAACTGGAATTGTCTGTCAGAGCTTATAACTGCTTAAAAAGAGCAAGTATAAATTCAATGGCGGAATTATTGAAGAAATCAGAACATGATTTGTTGAATATTAAGAATTTCGGTAAAAAATCTTCTGATGAAGTAATCGAAAGATTGCATCACTTCGGTTTAGACCTTGCTCCGAACCCTGAAGTAGAGGAAGAAATCGGATAAAAAATAATAAAAATAAAATATAAGGAAAAGTAAAAATGAGACACATGACAAAAAAACATACGCTTTCAAAAGCAAAAGACCAAAGAGACGCATTGCTGCGCGCTTTGGCAACTGAACTTTTTGTGCATGGTGAAATAAAAACAACTATGGCTCGCGCAAAAGCCTTGAGACCATATGCTGAAGAAATTATCACTCTTGCTAAAAAAGGCGATTTGAGCGCTATTCGTCAGGCTGCAAGACATATTTACAACAAAGAAACAGGTAAATATATGGATCTTAAAACCGGCGAAGTTTTTGATGAAGCAGTAAAAGACAAAAAACTTGCTCCGCAGACAGTTTTGAGAAAGTTGTTTGTTATAATCGGCAAACAGTATTCTGATCGCAAAGGCGGTTATACAAGAATATTCAGACTTCCTCCAAGACGCGGTGATGCTTCTGAAATGGCTTTAATCCAATTGGTGTAACGTAATATGCGTTACGCCTTTCGGGTTCAATATATCGGGAAAAATTACGCAGGAAGCCAATTACAATTGTGTAACGGAATTCCGATAGAAACCCCGACAATACAGGGGGAACTTGAAAAAGCGCTTTGTACATTGATAAAAAGTGATAACCTCTCAAATGATGATGTTGTCACCGGATATAAAAGACCGATTAAGACAATCTTTTCCGGAAGAACTGACAGAGGCGTAAATTCAAAAGGACAAATTGTTCATTTTGATGTAGAAGAACCGATTGTTGCTTCAAGGTTTTTGTACCAGATAAATGAAATTTTGCCTGATGATATATCTGTCGATGAACTGAAAGTGGTTCCAGAAACTTTTCACGCACAAAAATCAGCAAAAAGCAGACATTACAGGTATGAGTTTATAAATCGTAAATGTAAAAATGCATTTGACGGAGATTTGATGCGGGTGAAGTTTGAAACGAATGACGAAAGAATGCAAAAATCTTTGAATTATTTGTTGGGAGAACATGATTTTTCAAGTTTTAAAAGTTCCGGAACGCTTAACCCAAGCAGGATTTGTACTTTAACGAGAGCCGAATGTCAAAGATTTGGTGACAGGGTTGTTATTGATATTGTAGGGAACAGATTTCTGTACAATATGGTAAGAACCATAATCGGTACGCTCCTTTATATAGAGGGGCACAATCTGCCGTCTGAGCATATGAAAGATGTTTTGGAGGCAAAAGACCGGAAAAAAGCCGGTCAGACAGTTAGTCCATATGGATTGACTTTATTAGAAGTAACTTACTAAATAAATATAAACGGAGAAATTAGCATGAAAACTTATTCAGCAAAACCTCTACAAGTTGAAAGAAAATGGTATTTAATTGACGCTGAAGGCGAAATTTTGGGCCGCTTAGCATCAAGAATTGCCAATATCTTGAGAGGCAAAAATAAACCTGAATACACTCCGAACGTTGATACAGGTGATTTTGTAATCGTAATCAACGCAGACAAGGTTCGTGTAACAGGGAATAAAGAAACAGATAAAATTTATCTTCACCATACCGGATATCCGGGCGGTTTGAAAAGCGCAAGCTTCAAAGAATTGATGGAAAAAGACGGAACATTGGCTTTGGAAAAAGCTGTTAAAGGTATGCTTCCTCACAATACACTTGGCGCAGAACAGTTGACAAAATTGAAAATCTACGCCGGCAGCGAACATCCTCACGCAGCTCAAAAACCAATCGTCTTAGAAAAGGAGGCTAAATAATGGCAGATAAAGAAATTATGGCAACAGGCCGCAGAAAAACCTCTATCGCAGTTGTTAAGCTTGTAAAAGGCAAAGGCAGAATCTTTGTTAACGGTAAAACATTAAGAAACTACATCGGCAACAGACCTGCTGTTGAGATGTTGGTATACAGACCGCTTGTTTTAACTGACAATCAGGAAAAATATGATGTAAGAGTTAAAGCTGTAGGCGGCGGTGTTGTAGCACAGTGCGGTGCTATCAGACACGGTATTTCAAGAGCTTTGGTTAAAGCTAACGAAGAATACAAAAATGTTTTAAGAATGGAAGGTCTTTTAACTCGTGACCCAAGAGTTAAAGAACGTAAAAAATACGGTAGAAAAAGAGCTCGTAAGAGATTCCAATTTTCAAAACGTTAATATTTCAAAAAAGGCGGTTTTCAAGACCGCCTTTTTTAATAAAAAATTTTACAGGTATATTGGCGGTAACATTTCGTAAATAAACTTTGAAAATTCGCATTTTTATGGTAAACTCAACATAAAAGTATGAGTATTATTTAAAATAGGGGAAAAAATATGATTTCAGTAAACGACTTGAAAACCGGCTTGACGCTTGAATTGGATAACGGATTGTGGTCTGTTGTTGAATTTTTGCACGTTAAACCTGGTAAAGGCGCTGCTTTTGTCAGAACAAAATTGAAAAACGTTGAAACAGGTCAGGTGGTTGAAAAGACATTCCGTGCCGGTGAAAAAGTCGGCAAAGCTACTCTTGACAGACGCGAAATGCAGTATTTATATAAAGAAGGTTCAGAATTTGTAATGATGGATATGGAAACATATGAACAGTTACAGGTTACAGCTGAACAAGTCGGCGATGGCGTAAAATATTTGAAAGAAAATATGGTTGTCCAGGTATTATTGCACGATGGCAGAATTATCGGCGTAGATATTCCTGCACACGTTGTTCTTGAAGTTACTGACACTCCGCCTTCTGAAAAGGGAAATACTGCTCAGGGCGGCACAAAACCGGCTACTTTGGAAACCGGTGCTGTTGTTAACGTTCCGTTCTTTATTTCAAACGGTGACAAAATCAGAGTTGATACAAGAACTAACGAATATCTTGACAGAGCATAGCGGGTTTCCGTACGGACGAAGCGATAGCGAGTCCGTATAGCGAGTGGATGAAGCCGGCTTGACGTAAGTCAATAAGGCGGAACTCCGGGAGCGTGGAGGAAATCCAATACAGCGGGTTTTCGGCAGAGTGAGTGAGCAGAGCGAACGAAACTCATAATATCCGAAGTTCCGTGATAACAAATTATAAGTTTGCAAAGCGGAATGCGGAAGCCGGAAGGCAAATAATCTAAGATAAATTTAGAAAGGCAATGAAATGAAATTTGATATCGAATATATAGAAAAGCTTTCAAAAGTATTAGCTGATAATGATTTGACCGAAATTTCCCTGGAAGACGGTGAACAGGCTATTACTATAAGAAAGGATGTTGTTGTTGCTCCGGCGGCAGTAGCTCCGGCTCCTGTGCCTGCAGCGCCTCAGACATCAGCTCCAACAGTTGAAGCTCCTAAAGCAGAAGTTAAAAAAGGTACTCCGGTTGTTTCACCGATGGTAGGAACTTTTTATTCAGCACCATCTCCTGATGCGGCTCCGTTTGTTGAAGTTGGTTCAACTGTAGCTAAGGGAGATAAAGTTTGTATAATCGAAGCGATGAAGCTTATGAACGAAATTGAATCTGAAGTATCAGGAAAGGTTCTTGAAATTTGTGTCAAGGACGGCTCGCCTGTTGAATACGGTCAGGTTCTTATGTATATAGAAGAATAGAATAGGTATTTAGTAAGAAGAGTTGTTGAAAAACAGCTCTTCTTATATTTATTAGGGATAGAAATTATGTTTAGAAAAGTTTTAATTGCCAACAGAGGCGAAATAGCTGTAAGAATAATAAGAGCGTGCAGAGAAATCGGAATTCCGACCGTTGCAATATATTCACAGGCCGATGCAAATTCATTGCATGTAAGGCTTGCAACGGAAGCTTATTGTATAGGCCCTGCTCCTAGTTCAAAGAGTTATTTGAGTATTCCGGCTATTATGGCTGCAGCGGATGTTTCCGGGGCTGATGCAATACATCCTGGGTATGGTTTTATGTCAGAAAGAGCGGATTTTGCGGAAATCTGCGAAAAACAAGGGATAAAATTTATCGGGCCTTCTGCTGATGCTATGCGTAAGATGGGGGATAAAGCAACTGCCCGCCAGACAATGATAGACAATGATGTGCCGGTTACGCCGGGAACAGGCATTTTAAAAACTCCGCAGGAAGTAAAAGAATTTGCTAAAAAAGCTGGCTATCCGATTATATTAAAAGCAACAGCCGGCGGCGGCGGAAAAGGGATGAGAATATGCCGTTCTGATGCAGATGTTGAAGATAATATGAATTTATGCCAGGCAGAGGCGCAGAATTTCTTTGGAAATCCTGATGTTTATGCAGAAAAATATCTTGAAAACCCGCGTCACATTGAAGTACAAATTCTTGCAGATCAGTATGGAAATGTTGTTCACCTGGGAGAAAGAGATTGTTCTATCCAAAGACGCCACCAGAAGCTTTTAGAAGAAGCGCCATCTCCTGCTATTGATGAAAAGACGCGTAAAGAAATGGGGGCAGCTGCAGTAAGAGCGGCTAAGGCTATTAATTATGAAGGTGCCGGAACTTGTGAATTTTTGCTTGATCATGACGGCAAATGGTACTTTATGGAAATGAATACCCGTATTCAGGTTGAACACTGTGTTACGGAAATGATTTCAAATATAGACCTTGTAAGAGAGCAAATTATGGTTGCAGCAGGGGAACCGCTTGATTTTACACAGGATGAAATTATCTTGCGCGGTCATGCAATAGAATGCCGTATTAATGCAGAAAATCCTGAAAAGGACTTTATGCCGAATCCGGGCGAAATAACAGGTTATGTAACTCCTGGCGGATTTGGTGTAAGAGTTGATTCACACGCTTATCAGGATTATAAAATTCCGCCTTACTACGATTCTATGATTGGTAAATTAATCTGCTGGGGAAGAACCAGAAACGAAGCTCGCAGAAGAATGTACAGAGCGCTTAAAGAATATGTAATTACAGGAATTGAAACAACAATACCTTTCCACCAGGAAATTATAGAAGATGAAGTCTTTATGAGCGGGAACTTTAATACAAGCTTTATTGAAGATTTCTATAAGAGAAAAGGTAAGAAATAGAAACTCAAAAGGCGGGAGTAAATTCCCGCTTTTTTGTTAGATAGCCTCAATGTTGTGACTTATATAGCAAAATCCATTAAAATTTTCAAAACTGCCTCGTGCTTATAAAGTGAACCGGCGAAGTATGACATTTTGCGTCATTGCTGTACATGTCAAGTAATTAGTTACATAATTTATGTTATCGGTATCATTTTAATGCAAAAGTATCATT
>CALUUU010000044.1 GCA_944324035.1 Candidatus Gastranaerophilales bacterium | reverse complement strand
ACAAGAAAGATTTCGTTTGCGAAGCAAACGGAACGAACATCCATTCGGTCAAAGCGATGCCGTCAGGCAGCGCAGAAATTGATTGCGTGTTTTTCTCTTTTGGTTCGTTTTCTCTTTTTACTTCGCAAATAAAAAGAGAAAATGAACAATAAATTATATAACTTATCTATATTGCCGATTGATGCTCATAACCTGGGGTATGTAACTAATTACTTGACATGTACAAGTTATGACATAATTTTGAAAATTTTTGGTAGAATTTGCTCTATATAAGCCCATTTGCGGTTATTATTACAGGCTTGTATGTAAGCTCCAATTCGGGGTACTCTGCTTTATACCGGTCACAGAAATTTTTGACCTCTTTTATTCCCCATTTTGTTTTTGAAAGTGAATTTACACCGGTATTTTTCATGTGAGCAAGAATTTGAAGCGGGTTTTCAAACTTCATCTTGTACTCAAACGGTTCAATTAAAATATTCTCAAAATATGATTTCAGAAGGTTTTCCAATTCTTCTGTTGTTTTATAGTTCAATGAAAGTCCGGTAACTGAATAAAATTCCATAAAATTTTCAGGCAAAAATGTTGAAAAGGCCAAAATACCGTTTTTATCAAGCAGGTTTGCACATTTGGGAAATACCTTATCCAAATTATCGAACCACTGAAAAACCGCATTAGAGATTACTAAATCGAACTTTTGCCGGTAATTTATGCGTGTGAAATTTCCGGCTTCAAATATTGCGGAAGGAATATAGCGGCTCACGTAATACCCGGCTCTTTCCACTAAATCATTTGCATAATACTTTTGGAAAATTATATGTCTTTTCAACTCTTCTGTTAACAAGCCTGCCCCGGCACCTATTTCAAGTATTGTATTAAAGTTCTGGCCGGGTAAAGCCGCACATAATTTTTGCGCCATAAATTTTTGAACAATGGCATTTTCCGGGTATTTATCAATACTTTTTTGAAAATGTTTTTTTATTGTTTTGATATCTATTTGCATTTTTCTAAAATTTCATCCCAGTTTGAAAATTCATAAAACGGGAAGTGTCCGCTGTCCAGCATAACAATCGGGGTATTATATTTTTCCCAGCACCTGATTTGATTACGTGTAGGAATAATCTTATCCGTGTCACTAATTATAGCATAGTTATAAAAGTTTGAATATTCTGCCTGTGTGTCTTTAATAAATTTATCTAACGCAGCGAGTTCGCCTGCACGGTTTTCAATACTTCTTGATACCGGAGATAATAGATATCGCTCGTAATCTTTTGGGTTTTTAAAAAGATTCTGCTGGAATTTCCCTTTTAAGCCGCTGTCAACGTATTTTAGTGTTAAATCAAAAGTTTTTTGCGGAATTCCAAGTTCATCATCCACAGGAAACGGGGTTCCGTTAATTGCGATTTTTTTACTGAATTCCGGCAGCTTGTTCCGCAGAAGATATGCAATATAAACACCCATAGACCAGGTTATAAGATAATATTCTTTGTATCCGTCAAAAAGCTTTTCCGGCAATTCCAATTCCGCATAATCATAGATTACAAGAACATCATTATTTGAACACTCAAGATATTTAAACGGTTTATCATCAAAGCTCCATCCGCAAAAAAATACTATTAAAGTATCGTTATTTTTCTTATTTAACCAGCAATAGCGCATAATTAACCTCTTAATATTCAGATACATTCTATATCAAAAAGGCAAAAATTGGAATATTCAAGTTTTATTATAATTAAGCAGGTAAGAAAAAGGGTTCTTGAAATGGTAGAAGGAATAAATAATATTCAAACACAAAATATACAGAAAAACGATAATGCCGGACGTAATGCGGTCTTAGCCGGTGCTGTAGGTGCTATCGGCGGCGGGACTGCAGGATATTTGACAAAACAAATAATAAAAGACGGCGAAATCAAAGATGAATTTGTAAAAGAAGCAAAAAAACAGGTTATAAATATTCTGGGAGAAAATAAGGCTGAAAGAAAAGCCGTTAAAGCACTTTATAACTTGGAAGATAATCCTGCTATAGATACAGTGAAAAAGTTCTTAAAACAAAATAAAAAATTTATTGAAAAAATTGATGATATAAAAGTTGCGGATTTACTGAAAAAGTCTGACAATGAAATCATGGATTATTTTAATCAAATAAACAAAGCTTTCTCCAAAGAGTTAAAAACAAGACTTGATAAACTCCCGGAACTGATGCAATCCTGGCTGGAAAAAGGCAAAAAAACTTTTAAACCTGTTGAAAGCTTAAAAGATAATAAGATGTATAAAGGTGTATTAAAAGCACAGCAAAAATTAAAAGGCAAAGCCGGTATGATATGGGGCGCCGCAGCAGGCTTAGTTCTCGGTATCGGTACATATATTGCTTCAAAAACAAGCGGTACAAAACAGGCTTAAATCCCATTTTATATTTTAAAAATTTTAACCGCGGTATTTTTTAAAACCGCAGTTGTTTAATTGAAAAATTTTTATGTTAATATCTGATTAAACCAAATAAAACGAAAGAGAGGGATATTATGATAAAAGTTGCTGTATGCGGAGCATTAGGAAAAATGGGGGTTGAAGTTTGTGCAGCAGTTGAAGCTTGCAAAGAAACAGAACTTGCTGCAAAAATAGATATTGCGGGCACAGATACATATCATTCTATTGAGGAAGCCCACAAAGCAAAGGATATTGACGTACTGATTGATTTTACACAACCTGTATCAATTTTTGAGAATGCAAAGTATTGCCTGAATAACGGGATAAAAATCGTGATAGGCACTACAGGCTTGAAAGATGATGAAATTGAATATCTCAAAAATCTTTCTAAGGATAAAAAGACAGGATGTTTTATTGCCCCAAATTTCTCCACGGGCGCGGTTTTAATGATGATGTTTGCACAACAGGCTGCAAAATATTTCGATAATGCAGAAATAATCGAACTTCATCACAACCAGAAAAAAGATGCACCGTCAGGTACTGCAATTAAAACAGCTTTAATGATGTCTGAAGCAAAGGACAGTTTTACAAAAGGCAATTGTCCTGAAAAAGAAACCATAGAAGGCTCAAGAGGCGGAACATCCTACGCTGACATCCATATCCATTCAGTCAGAATGCCGGGATATATAGCTTCCCAGGAAGTTATCTTCGGCTCAAGCGGCCAGATTTTAAAAATCAGACACGATTCGATGGACAGACAGTGCTATATGCAGGGTGTTCTGCTTGCAGTAAAACACATATACAGCCAAAACGATTTTGTTTACGGCTTGGAAAATATTCTGTAATAAAGTGTACATGCCCGTTTAAAGCACAATTTAACAGCAGGAAAAGTACATATATTACGAACTAAAATAATCACAAATAAGCGTCTTTTTACGTCTAGGGAAAAGACGCACAACTTTTTGTGCAAATTTATTTTTATTCAAATCATCAAGCTGTTTTTTCAAAATTGCTTTTTCTATAACGACCTTATTGTATAATTCGGAGCAGATAGCACTTCTGTCAACATGTGCTGCTAATTTTGCCAATTGAATTTCTTTCTCTTTTATTGATTGAATTAGTTCTTTTTTCACTTCAAAAAAACCTCTTTAAAATGTATGTCTTTGATAAACCTTTTATAATCCGTTGTATTATAAGGATAATATCAAGTTTAAAATTTTAAATCGACTTTTTAGGTGATTTTATACATTAGAAAAAGATAAATCATACTCATAACCGATTTTTAAAGCCTTACAGTTTAGAGGCAGCAAATTTTTTCTGTGAGGCGGAAGCACATTATCCAAGGCACTTTCCAAGATATTGAGGTTTGTCAAACCGCTGACTTTAGCTAGGACACCCAAAGACATAATATTGGTCATCTTGGTATTGCCCAAATCATCTGCAAGCTTTGTAACCGGAACAAACAAATAATTGATATCGCTGCGGGATTTTTTCTCTTCAACAAGAGTTGAATTAGCAATCATCCAGCCGCCTTTTTTTACCTTAGGTAAAAATCTGTCAAATGATGCCTGATTAAGAGCCACGATAAAATCTGTTTCATTTTTATTTACGGAACTTACATCTCCCGAATCATTCATAACAATTTCGCAATTAACGGTTCCGCCTCTCATTTCAGCGCCATAACTCGGATACCAGGTAACATTTTTATTATCAAGCATAAACGCATTTGCCAAAACTTCACCGGCAAGCAGCACTCCCTGTCCGCCAAAACCTGCTATTATAAAATTCTTTTCCATAATTACAATTCCTTAATTATTTTCCGTAATATCCTTATATACACCCGGTTTAAATACAGGCATCATCTCTTCCCGAACACGCTGATGAGCCTTTTGAGGGGACATCTTCCAGTTTGTCGGACATGTTGATAATATTTCTACAAAACTAAATCCCAGCCCTTTTAGCTGAATTTCAAAAGCTTTTTTAATTGCAGCTTTTGCCTTTCTAATATTAGGAACAGTATCAAGAGAAACTCTTGCTGCATAAGCCGTTCCATCGCAAAGAGCAATATGTTCGGTGATTTTCACGGGATATCCGTAATATTCTACGTTTCTCCCTGTCGGAGAAGTCGTCGTGACCTGTCCCAGAAGAGTAGTAGGGCCTAATTGACCTCCTGTCATGCCGTAAGTTGTATTATTTATACATATTGCAGTAACATTTTCCCCGCGCAGCGCGCAATGCATACTTTCAGCCATTCCGATAGAGGCAAAATCCCCATCCCCCTGATATGTAAATACAAATTTATCAGGTCTTGCCCTTTTTATACCGGTTGCCTCAGCAAGAGCTCTTCCGTGAGGAGCTTCCAGACTGTCTACTTCCAAAAAATCATAAAGAGTAACCGAACATCCGATAGATGCAACAGCTATAGTATTTTCTCTTAAATTAAGTTCATCAAGCACCTCTGCAACAAGGCGAACAGCTACACCGTGGTCACAGCCCGGGCAAAATGAAAATTTTGAACCCTTTTTAATACTTTCAGGAACTTTAAATGTCTGAGTTAATGTTGTCATTTATTTTTCGCTTTCCTTTTTAATTCTCTCAACTATTTCGTCAACCGAAGGCGGATTGCCAACCGGTCTGTTAATAAGTTCAACCGGAACTTTACCGTTAACCGCAAGTTTAATATCTCTAATCATCTGCCCCATATTGATTTCAACAGATATAAATTTCTTTGCGGTATCTGCAAGTTCGGAAATTCTCTTTGACGGGAACGGGAACAGAGTTATCGGCCTCAATAACCCGACTTTTAAGCCCAATTTACGGCATTCCTTCATCGCGGATTTAGCATTTCTTGCAGGCGAACCAAAACTTACAAGTATAATATCCGCATCTTCGGTATTAATTTCTTCCCATTCGGTTTCATTTTCTTCTATAAGTTTATATTTTGCGTGTAATCTTTTCAAAAATTCGCATTGATTATCGGCAAGAGGCGCATATGAACGTATAATTCTGCCCGGACGATTTTTAGCGCCTGTCAAAGCCCAGTCTGAATTATCAACTTCAGGGTACGGATATTCTTTGAATTCCACAGGTTCCATCATCTGCCCCAAAAGTCCGTCAGCCAACAGGACAGTCGGATTTTTATATTTTTGGGCAAGATAAAATGCCTTATAAGTCAAATCAACACATTCCTGAACAGTAGCAGGTGCAAGTACAATCAACTTGTAATCACCATCGCCGCCGCCTATTGTGGCCTGGTTGTAATCCCCCTGGGAAGGGTAGATATTTCCGAGCCCCGGGCCGGCACGCATAACACTTACCAAAACAACCGGCAGTTCGTCAGCTGCTGCATAAGATAATGCCTCCTGCATTAAAGCAACAGCACAAGATGATGATGAAGTCATAGCTTTAGCCCCGGTAGAACAAGCGCCTAAAACCATATTTATAGCCGCGAGTTCGCTTTCTGCAGAAACATATGCTCTTTTAAGCTCCTGCATCTTGCCGCTCATAAATTCACCTATTTCACTCTGCGGTGTAATAGGATACCCGAAATAGCATTCACAGCCTGCAAGCACCGCCGCATTTGCTATTGCATAGTTGCCTTTTGTCAAAACTTTTTTACTTGTCTTTGTTAAACATTCTGTCATAATTTTATCTACTCTTATCCTTTATAAACTTCTTTTATTGCCATATCCGGGCATCTTGTTGCACACATCGCACACCCCAGACATTCTTTATCAGGGTCAACAAATTCTACAAGATGAACACCGAGGCTGTTTACATCCTTGCCAATTCTTAACAGTTTTTTCGGGCACTCTTCTATACAAAGATAACACCCTTTGCATCTTTCCTTATCAATAACAATATGACTCATTACCTCTTCCTCTCTACCATGCTCTATTATTATAGCACGTAATATATGTTTAACCTTTTTTCTTTACATTTGTAATACATTTACTTAACATTTTGCTTTATATATAATTGTTCTGCTAAAATAATATTGGGAAAATGTGTATTTTTAAGGAAAGAACATAATGGCAGAAAAAGTTGATGAAATAGCAGCACTTTTAGAGAGATTAAAAATTGAAAATGATTTAAATACAAGCGAATTTAACAGTATTCTTCTTGATATGAAAACAAAACTGGAGAATATGGATTTTGATAACAGCCAGATTAATTCATTAATCAATGATATTAACGATACTGTAAATTCAAAAATTTCCAAAGATGAAGAAAAATTTATTGATATAGAAACCACTCTCAGGCATCTCCAGAATTTAGTGGAAAATGCTAATGATACAGAAAAATATTCAAATCTTCACAATGAAATCGAAGCTTTATCCGATAATTTCAAAGAGGCGGTTGAATCCATTGTAAAATTTGCAAACCAGGATACAGATGCGAAAAATGTTCTGTTTGAAAAAGTTTCCTCACTTGAAACTGCAGTTAAAAATAAAGAAGTAATAGAAGTTGTAAAACAAAAAAGCGAAGATTTAATAAACAGTTTTGAACATTATACTGCTGATTCCAATCTGCGCCACGGGAACGTCATCTCTGCTATTGCCGATTTAAGACATATTATTGATGATTATTCCGCCAAAAATACATATTTAATAAATACTCTTGATAATACTATTTCTGCAAATACACAACAGTTATCAAACTTAGACGGCACTGTATCAGCCCAGCTTGGTACAGTTAACTCAAAGTTGTTTTCTCTTGGAGATGATATTCATAAAACTCTTGATGACGGTTTCGAACATCTTAAATATCTTAGTACAAACCTGTCTGAGTATATGAACGGCAACTCAATTGACATGAAAACAAGTCTGGAATGTCTTAGAGCGAATTTGTCAGATTATTCAGAACAGTTGAAAACGCAGCTTGATGATTTCACAGGAGCGTTTGATCAAAAATATGCAGATGCTTCAAATATCCAAACAAGAAATACCCAATCAATTATTGACGAAATTTCTGCCGCTTGTGCAAAAATTGATGAAAAATCCAGAGAATATGAAGATTCTCTTAATGAAAAGACATCTAAAATATACGAATTTTTAACAGCATATAAAGATGCTGTATCAGTTTTACAGGAAGATAGCAAAGATTATTTTGACAAAAAGCTTGTAGAATTTGAAGCCGGAGTGAATGATATTTGCTCTGAATATAAGGGATTATTAAACTCTATCAGAACCGGCGTGGATGAATATTCTTCCCAGCTCACAGAATCAGCCGATTCTATTGTATTAGGTGTTGTGAACCATAATAACGAAACAATAAATACCCTAAAAGGTGAACTGCTTGCTTCTGCTAACAAAAATCTGGAGTCAATAATCGGAAAAATTGATAACACATCAGATGAAATTAATAATTTCAAAGACGCTGTTGCAGAAAATTTATCTCAATATTTAACAGCAATAAAAGATTTATTCGTTGATTATTCAAATCGTATGGATTCTTCAATGCAGGATGAAGAAATTGTAGAAAAACTTTCAAAAGTTGAAGAATTAATTGTCAATTCAGAGACTGAAAGAAATTCTAATTTCAGTTATGTAAAAACCTGCCTTGAAGAGGCAAAATCTTCTATGGAAAACCTCAACACCATCATAGAAAATAATCAAAATGAATACATCAACAAACTAAATGAACTAAAATCATTGTCAATTGACAGCTCTTCAAAAGACGAAATTATTTCAAGGCTTAACGAACTGATTTTGAATTCAGACACTGAAAGAAACAACAATTTTGATTTTGTAAAAACAAAACTTGAAGAGTCAAAAGCCGCAATAGCAAATCTTACAGAAGAAAATTCAAACAGCCTGAATGAATTAAAAACACTTATTTCATCATCTTCAGGAAAAGATGAAATCATATCAAGGATTGAAACGCTCATAAATGAAAAAAGCGCCAATAAAGATGAACACCTAAAAGAACTGAAAAAAAATATTGAAGAGTATAATTTCCGTATAGATGATATTGCAAACCACAATAAATACCAGAACGATGAAATTCTTATCAGGTTTGACGAATTAAAAACTCTGCTGGCTCAATCAACAGAAAACCAGGCAGCTTTTGAAAAATTAGAGAATATCATTAATAATACAACCGAAAATAAAAACGAAAAAATTGACTCATTACGCAATATACTTGCAGAATACAAAAATTCCGTTGAAAAACTGTCAGAAGATTTGCAGATACAAAACGGCAATACAACTTCTGATTTATATGAAATTAAAACATACACAAAAGATATTCTGCCAAAACTTGATGCTCTGCAGAATATTGAGTCAATAATTCAAGACAAAGCTTCTGATTACAAAGAAAATTTAAAGGCAGAAGTTAATGCCGTTCAAAATTCAATCCGGGAAATTATCAACGCGGTAAATGAAATATCAGGGACAGATAATCCGGAACTTACCGGCAAACTCGCTTCATTAGAAATGCAGTTGGGCGAAACATCCCACAATTACGAACAGGGCTTGGAGGTTCTCACAACAAGCATAAATAATTATATTTCAGAAACCGAAAAAATTAATGCCGAGACAAATTCAAAACTTGAAATGTTTACGGGCAGCATAGAAAATATTAAAAATAATTTTGAAGAATTATCTTCAAAAATGTCTACCCTTATCGGAGATTCGGGTTTAATTGAAATATTGGCCAATATCCGCCAGCAGTTTAATCCGATTATGCAGGCTCTAAACAGCGACAAGGACGACTTACATAATGCATTAAATGACGGGATTGAATCTGTCAGCAGCAATCTTTATTTAATCGGACAAAATTTAGAGGAAGTCAGAGTCAAACAAAGCGAAAATGCTGAATATTTAAGAAGCAATTTTGAAGAAAAAATGCTCGGGCTCCAGGCTGATATAGAACATACTGTTTCTGATATAAAAGACACATTTAACAATCAGTCAAATGAACTTACCGAACAGTTTAATTCACTAAAAGATGCTGTTAACGCATTTTTCGGGTTGAATTACGGACAGTTAATATCCGAACTTAAAGACCAGGTTGAACTCTCTTACGTAAATATTACCAGCCAGATAAATACTTCATTTGAAAATTTCAGCTCATTTGATAAGATTGAAAATTCTTACCAAAATGCTGTTGAAAAATTTAATTCGCTGGAACAATTTATCCGGGAAACAACTGAAAATAGTATCAGCGGCATAAATCAGACACTTTTAAATCTGAGTACAATGCTGCAGAACAACTTTACCATCTCAGAAAGTGTTCAAAATTCTTTAGAAACAGGTATACTTAAACTCCAAAGTGACATTCAGGAAAATAAAGTTTCAATAAAAAGTTCTCTGGTGGATTTACTAGAAAATATTAAGTCTTTCATAAACGAAAAGAAAAACGGAGATATGGAAGATATAAGAAGTGCTATTTTGCCGCTTCTGGAAAACGATGAAATGCTTGATGTTATCAGAAATCTCAATAAAAATCTTGCTGAAAAGCTTGAAGAATGCAGCAAAGAAAATACCCTTGCATTTCAGGATATTTTGGATGTAATAAATGCAGTAAATAATACCGTCAGCTACACTTTGGAAGTAATTAACGAAAAATTTGAATCAGCTGCGGTTTCAAATCAGGAACTTAGCCAAAAACTTGATGCAGTAAATTCAAAACTAGATATCATAGCACTTGATGACAATTCAGAAATTTCAGACTCAATTGCCAGCCTTGATGATAATCTGTTAAATATAGAAGAAATTATCAGAAATGTTAATAACATTGTCACGGAAATCAATGAAAATACAACATCCAATGACTCTGTTATCCCTGCAATAAATATGGGAATTGAGCATATAAAAGAAGTTGTTTCACAAGCAAAAGAAGAAATTAAATCAGGAATTTCAAACGAAAATATACTTAACGAAATAAGTGCAAAACTTGACATTATAGCTGCTTCAGATGATGAAGATATAAGCAGTCAGCTGTTTGAAATTAAAAATACTATCGCTGCGGTTAAGAATAACATAGAAAACACGGCAAATCTTACAGATTTAGTGAGAGTACTTGATAACAAGCTGGATATCTTAGCTTTAAATGACAATTCCGAATTAGACGACGATATTCAAAATATAAAAAATAATATAGATGTTATACAAAAAACTCTTGCAAATAATAATAAATCAGATGAACTTTTGCATTCTATAGAAAACAAACTCGATATCCTCGCACAGACGGATAACAGTGATATTCTGGATAGTATTGAAACTGTTCAAAATAATACAAAAAATATTGATGAAAAATTAGAAAAAATTCAAACAAATACAGATTTAATCCATTCGATTAACAACAAACTGGATATTTTTGCTCAAAATGACAACAGTGATATTTTAGACAGTGTTGAAAACATACATAATAACGCCAAAAATATTGAAGAAAAATTAAATGGTATACAAACAAATACAGATTTAATTCACCCGGTTAATGACAAGCTGGAAAACATTCGAACTAATACAGAATTAATCCATTCGGTTAACAATAAGCTGGATATTCTGGCACAAAACGACAACAGCGATATCCTGGATAGTATTGAAACTGTTCAAAATGATACCAAAAATATTGGTGAAAAATTAGAAATTATAAAAGCAAATACTGACTCAAACCCGAAACTTGAAGAGTTAATAAGTACACTTCACAATAAAGTTGATGTTCTTGCAATGTCTGATGACAATGATATTCAGGGAGAAATTACTGAAATCAGGGATTTGATTGAAGAACATATTGCAACCGTAAATTCTGCAAATGTACAGGAAGCATTACAAAAATTACTCAACCAAATTTCAGCCATTGATTTATCAAAACAGGCAGGAGATATTAAAGAAGCAGTAATTTCTGCTGTAGTTTCAGTGTCAAATGAAATCTCATTTGTAGAAGAAACCGAAGAGATAAAAGACTTTGTAAACGAAAAAACAAATGAACTTCACCGGACAATGATGGACGTAAAACGCCAGTTGTCAACGCTTACCTGCAGCGGTGATGATATGGATATCTATTCATACACCCTCCAGGATGTAGAATCAGACATAGCAAAATTGCGTCTTATCTTAAAAGATATGTCGGGTGAGTCATCCTCAAATGAAATTTGTGTTATATCAAATAATATTTCAAAAATATCAAGAACACTTGAACATTTACAGGATGCATTTAACCAGTCTGAACTCAATAAATTTAAAAATGAGAATTTTAATGAACAAATAGTAAGTATCAGTTCAAGACTTAACCAGCTTTTATTAAACAGAAAAGAAGTTGATGATCTTGTATTGACATACCTCAAACAGGCATCCGATAAACTTAACCGAATAGATAACAGCGATGTTACCAAAGGCATTGAAGAAGTTCTTATTTCAATGGATAAGAAACTGTCTTATTCCAATAACCTGAATACCGTACTGAAAAATGTTATGATGTATTTGGGAGAATGGATGGATGGTACAACGGAAACAATATCAAGTATTTACGACAAGAGTGCAAAAATCAATACAATTTCAGACGCAATAAAAGACTTGCGCAAATCAATTCCTGACCGTGGAGAACTTATTGATTTTATAGAAGCAAGGTTTACAGAACAGCAGTCAAAAATTGAGAGAATGGAACGACAATTGGAAAAAATCTCAAATACGCTTGCAGTCCAAAATCAGTCTGAAACTATAGACAGAATTGATTTAATTGATGAAAAACTTGAAAAATTAAGTAAAAATATAGAAAAGCTGGCATCATATGTTGAATAGCAAACCGCTTATAAAAGAACTAAAAAAAACATTAAGCCCCGAAAATGTGTTAACTACTATCGAGGAATGCTATGCTTATGCGCAGGATGCCGCAAATTCCAGAAAAATTAAGAATATTCCGGACGCAGTTGTTTTTGTAAAAACAGTGGAAGAAGTCCAGCGGGTTATAAGAAACGCAGCAAGATACAAAATTCCTGTTATCTGCCGCGGCGCCGGAACTAATGTTGTAGGCGCCTGCCGGGTCGAACACGGAGGGATTATCTTAAATTTCTCCAAAATGAACAAGATTTTGGATATTAATCCTGAAAATATGACAGCAAGGGTACAACCCGGAGTTATTCTCGGGGATTTACAACAAGCTGTAGAAAATATCGGTTTATTTTACCCGCCGGATCCTTCTAATCTAAAAGTATCCACTATCGGCGGAAGCATTGCACAGGCATCAGGCGGGGCACGAACATTCAAATACGGCTCTACAAAAGATTATGTGCTGGACTTACAAGTTGTAACCGCCAATGGAAAAATTTTACGTACAGGTTCAAACACAGTTAAAAATGCAACGGGGTATAATCTTTCCAGTCTGTTTATAGGTTCGGAAGGAACACTCGGCGTTGTAACAGAAGCCACACTGAAACTTATCCCTAAACCTGAAGCAAAAAAAGTCCTTATGGCATATTTTGACACTGTTGAAACTGCCGTTCAGGCAGTTAATATGATTATTGCACAGAAAATTTTCCCTGCAACAATTGATTTTATGGACAACAATGCCATTCAGACTGTTGAAAAATTTTACCCGGCAGGGCTTTTATGTGACAAGGACTGCGCACTTGTAATTGAAATTGACGGTTTTGAATGCACTATTGACTACCAGCAGAATATTATTGAAAGTATTCTCAAAAAATGTAAGGCCGCAAAAATTCAAATCTCACATAATGAAGAAGAGTATGAAAGGATTTGGATGGCAAGACGCTCTTCTATGGGAGCCTGTGCAAAATTAAAACCGAATGTCACAACGGATGATGTTATTGTGCCGCGGGAAAATCTGGCAAAACTTGTACGCGGAGTGAGAAAAATTTGTGAAAAATACAATTTAACAGCCTGTCTTGTGGGGCATGTCGGTGACGGAAGCCTGCACCCGCAAATCCCGATAGATTACAGAGATGAAGATGAATACAGGCGGTATAAGCTTGCAAAAGCCGAAATATATAACTTAACTGCAAAACTCGGCGGCATTCTATCCGGCGAGCACGGAATAGGCGCAGAAAAAAGAGAACATATCGCACAGGTTATAAACGGTGTAGCAATAGATTACATGCGTATGATAAAGAAAACCTTTGACCCTGATAATATTTTAAATCCGTATAAAATATTCTAATGTATAAAATTCGTTTTGCATTAAACACTTGAATTTCATACAAACATAGTTTATACTGGAGAAAAAGGAGGGTAAAATATGCAAAACGCAAGAATAGTCAAG
>CALUUU010000043.1 GCA_944324035.1 Candidatus Gastranaerophilales bacterium | reverse complement strand
AAAGCGGATTCCAAAAATGCAATTGAACAGCTTAAAAAGCTTGATATTAAAACAGTTATGCTTACCGGAGATAACAGAAAAAGTGCACAAATAATCAGCAGCAGGCTTGGAATTGATGAGGTATATTCGGAACTTCTTCCTGCTGAAAAAGTTGAAAAAACAGAGTTATTAATTAATGAAAAACCGATTAACAAAACCGTACTTTTTGCGGGCGACGGGATTAATGATGCTCCGGTATTAACCCGTGCAGATGTAGGAATTGCAATGGGTGCCCTGGGTTCTGATGCGGCAATTGAAGCGGCTGATGTTGTTATAATGGATGATAAACCTTCAAAAATCCCGACAGTAATAAATATTGCAAAGAAAACGCTTTCAATAGTTAAACAAAATATTATATTTGCAATCGGAGTAAAAATCGTATTTCTTATGCTCGGAGCAATCGGTTTTATGACAATGTGGGGCGCAGTATTTGCAGATGTCGGGGTAACCCTTCTGGCAGTATTAAACTCACTAAGAGCCCTAAAACCCAAAAACGGGATTTAAATCCCGTTTTTATCGCTGAAGTTTATGTTTTAAAAATTGACATAGAAGTTTATAAGCAGCTTTTACTGCCATACTTTCACGAAGAGCATTCAGCAGAAGGAAATCGTGGCAGGTATTATTTATCCGGACACAGACAGTATCAATACCGGCCTCAATAAGTTTCCTTGCATAAGCTTCCCCTTCATCACGCAGAACATCATTTTCTCCTGTAATTACAAGTGTCGGTGGTAAATTTTTCAAATCCGAAATCTCAGCTTTCAAAGGAGAAACATAGATATCATCTTTATATTTTTCATCCGAAAGATAGGCATCCCAGAACCACTCCATAGCTTTCTTAGATAGCCAAGGGCCGTCTTTAAACTGTTTATAAGATTCAGTATCCATTTCAGCATCTGTAACAGGATAAATTAATGCCTGAAAGCAGATGTCTGCAGTCTGTTCTTTCGAATTGCGGATTATTGCTGCGGCAGCCATATTACCGCCTGCACTATCCCCTGCAACAGCTATATGCTTACCGTCAATTCCATAAAGATTTCCGTTTTCAGAGAAATATTTTATCACTTCATATATTTGATTAAGTGCTGCCGGATATTTTACTTCAGGAGATCTTGAATACTCTACAAACGCCACAGCCGTTTCTGCACAGTTTGCAATAGTCTTAATCAGCATATCAAAATCATATTTATCTCCCATAACCCAGCCGCCGCCATGGCAGTATATTACAAGTGGGAGTGTTCCGGTAATGTCTTTTGGTTTAACAAGCCTTACGGAAATACTTTCAAACCCGCCAGAGGGGATTTCAATATCTTCAATATTAGCCTCAATCTGACTATGATGTTCCTTTTGCAAACCCGATAAAAATTCTCTTGCTTCATCAGGAGTAAGTTCATATAAAGGTTTCCCGCCCTGCATAGATTTTATAAATTCAGAAGTAACGCAATCCAAATGCGGCTTTTTAGAATTAGATTCAGTCATATTTCCTCCTTATCACAATTAAAAATGTAATAAATAAACGGCAGGAAAGATATTCGACAACAGATTAAAATTCTTATAATGTAACAAAATATTAACTATAGCCGGTTAAAATAACAAATTATTTTATTTTTTATTTTATAACTAAGAAAAATGAGGGATTTTATATGAGAATTAACAGAATTAACTTTAACTGCAATATGCGCAGTTTTACCGGTGGTACTTTTGATCCTGCAGACGAATTAAGACGAAAAATACGTGAAAAGATGAACGAGCTCGGACAAGGGGATACTTTCACTCAGTCTAACAACCCGACGCCGATTGTAATTGAGAATGTAACAATAAAAACGGCTCCGGAAAAAGAAAATTCTGACATTGCCGAAAAATTAACAACTCTGGGCGCCGGTGCTGCCGGAGGCGGTGCTGCAGGTGTAATAACAGGCAAGAAGAAAGAGGCTGAAAAAGTTGATACGGACAAACTTATTGATGACACAGCCAAGGAAACATTGGAAGAAAATAATTCTTTAAATACGGATGAATTGGATCATACTCCTGAATTATCAGAAGACTATATATCGACAGATATTGATGATATCGAAGATATTGATGACGACGGGATGGATGATGATTAATGCATATTGCAGCTCTAATAAGTTATAATTATAATCCGTCATTCCAGGCAAAAATAGATACAAACTATTTTCATAAAAAAGCTCTTTCTTGGAATTTAGGGATGATTGCAAGAACTAATCCGGCTGCAGTAGAAAATTATTTTGCTCAAATGGGGGTTTGGGCAGGTTTTAATAAAGGTTCCGGCTATGCAAACAAATTTGTATCCTATTGCTGTCTAAAAGCAGCTGAAATATTTAAGCAGCTTAACTTTATATTACCGCCCAAAATTGAATTAGAAGATTTTAGAAATTTCAATCTTGACAGCGGCACTACCGGAGTATGTTTTTTCAGAAGCGGAGGGGATCCAAGAACTCCGATTCGCTCAGTTTTTTTTAATTCTTTTGCGGAGCGTGCTAAAAAAATGCTTAGAGGGAAACAGGTTGAAATAAACTGGGAAAATTTTCCGTTAATTGCTGCAGATGCAAAAGATAATAACTGGCTTTCGTCTGAACATTATTTAGCCCCGTTTATCCACGAATTTGCGCATAATCTTCACTATCATAAACTTTATTCAAAATACGGTTGTCCTGAGCCTAACCAGGGATATGTATTTAATCCGGCTGTTGACTACCTTCTAAACAAATTGAATGAACCGATTGCACAAAATAACCCGTTTGTACCAACTTCACTTGCGATATTTATTAATGACAATGTCGGCAAATATGCCGCCTCATCTCTGCCTGAAACTTTTGCAGAAATATTCACCCAAAAAATTGTTAAAAATTTAGATTTATTCAATCTTAAATTAATAAGAAATCCTTTTGAAAACAGTTCGAAAAACAATACTCTCGACAGAATTTTAGAAGAAATATGGGAAGGTTTAATCGGAGATAATCAAGGATTAATTAGATAAAAATATGATACTAATAAAAAATAAAGGAAAAATTTATGAAAGTCACATTCTCTCCAGTAAAATTTCAACACAATTATCTGACAGCATCCGGTATTACAAATTATCAACCTGCAACTATCACTTACGATAATAAGTTGCATTCCGGCACATACAATCCTGTATATTATGCACCATACAACGCCTCAAAAATTTCTTTCGGTAAAAAGGGTTTTGAAAGTCATTTTCCGACAGATATTCTCGGAATGACAGAAGATGAATATGACCGTAAAATGATGGAAACATTAAACAACCCGCAAAAAAGGACGCTTTTGCAGAATTATGTACTAAACAATAATAACGATTACAAGACTACAGATATTATAAACACCTGGAAGCAGCAAATTCCAGTATTAATTTCCCCTGACTTAATCACAAGTGTATCTGGTTCTGGAATAGACAATATAATAGAAACTATAAGTAAGACTGCTGCCAGAAATTCTGTAAATTCTTCGTTCACAAAGTTTGCACAGTCAGACTACTCAGCTGAAATACTTAAAAAAGACGGAAAATCTGCAGCATATTCCGGACTATCCGCATTAATGTTTCATCTTGGTTCTTTGGATCCGGAACCTCACACTAAAATTGCATTTTTAACCTTAGCTGCTGTTTTAAGCGGTATTGGTTATTCGGAACGCTCCAAAGATACTCAAAAAATTCTTAATAAACAATTCATTGATGCTACAAAAGAAATGCTCCGATACGGTGCGCTTGACCCGTATACTCTTGCAAATATCATATCAGGTTCAAAAATAAATCTTTCTGATACCCAAAAGACAAAGTATATAGATTGGCTTGAACACCGCAAACTGGAACTGCGTTATCAAAAAACCGGAAGTTATATCGACACCCATAATGACTTCGATACAGAAGAAGGATATAATGTATTAAAAAAAGTAAGCCAAGTTTTAAGTGAAGATTTTAATTTTAACAGTGAAGATCTTTCAATGATGTATTATTTGATAGCCTCTAAGTACAAAGCAGTAGGAGAAACGCAAGAAGCTCAATTTATGACTGAATTGGCATATAAAGCACAACAACAGGCATATGGTGAAAATAATCCAAAATTACTAAAAATCCTTAATGCACTAATAGAAATAAAATTACAAAATAATGCATTTTCTTCGGCCTACAAAACAATGGACGACATTGACAGAATTGTTATGGCCAACTACGAACCGGGCTCTAAAGAATTCTTTGATATGAGCCTTCAATATATTGATATAATGAATAAGCATCTGAAACATATTGATGAAGTAATGCCTTTTGTACAATTTGACCATTTCGCATCAGTAGGCGGAAACAGAAAGGCTGAACTTGAAAAAACATTGCAAAATTTGCAAGCCTATAAAAGAAATTGTTATACAATGATTCATCATAATTTTCATAATGCCGTTGTATCATTAAACGACAACCCTAAAATAACAACAGAAGATTTCTATCACCTTTTGGATGTTATAAGCGATTCCCCAAAAGAAATTATCCATGATGTAGGCGGACAATTAGCAGGAACTCAAGACAACAGTCTTGCCGCTATGTTATTTGGAGGTGAAATTGAACCTAATTATACAAGACTCGGAAAACAATGCCAAAACTTACTTGCAGATTTAAGGAATCCTGCTTTTGCAGATAAAATAAAAATTAATAATAATATAAAAAGATATCAAACAGCAATTAATATTTTCGGAGATTTTGAATATATAGACAAAATGAAGGAAATCTTCGGAGATAACTCTTATGAATACTGCAGTACTTTGAATGATTTATCGCAGTTGTCAGAATCATATCAAAATCCTCGCTTAATTAAATATATTTCCCAGCAGTTTTTATATAATTCAAACGTAAGAACAAATATAATGCCAAATTATACTGTAAACAGCGAATTACTGGAAGCTGCCAGAAACATTGGGGAAAAAGAACCGATGCTTCTTATAGTTTTATCTGATAAACTCGCTCAACTTGGAGATAAAACAAAAAATAAATATATAAAAGAAGAAGTTATTCCGGAATCACTTATGTCATATGCACTATCATACAGAAATAATTACATGAAAAAGGAGGAAGGCTACGGTACACTTGTAGAAACTGTTGCCGCTCTCACAAAAGCTATAGAACTCAGTCCGCATCCTGAAAAATATATTACATGTTTATTAAATGTAATTACGCAAATCCGAGATAATGTCACCCTTGTTTATAAGCAGCCGAACGCACAGGCTCCAATATACACCTCAATGTCAGAACAAGAACGGGCTTATGTAAGAAGTCTGATATTTTATAATAATGATAAAAATAATAATCTGGAAAAATTAGCATATGAATACAGCGGGCCATTCAGAGTAAATGAAAGATTTTTCTTAAGTTTAAAGTTAAGAGATACACTTCTTGAACCTTACGCACAACAAAAATTAAATAAACTTAAAGCTGATATGCTGAATACAGAAAAAAATGTAGATACATATAAAATAAAATAATACCACAGCCCGGAAATTTCCGGGCTGTTTTTATAATTTATAAAGGCTGCACTATTTAGCTTTAACAAGTTTAAGCCTGTTGCCCATATAGCCTGCTATATCTTTATTGTAACCGGCAAGAACATTTGCAAAATTTAATCCTTTTGCCTTACATTCATCTTTAAGAAGCTCAACTCCGCGGTTATAAAGCTCCTGTGCCGTGTTAATATTACTTCTAGGAATTTTGCCGTTATAAATTTTTGCTGCAAGTGATATATCTAATATCCTGCGTTTACATAACCCGCTCATTTCCTGACCTGTTTTTGTTGATTTGTTATAAGTCATTTTGTTGATTGCAGCCTCATATTTCCCGGTTTTTAATGCATACAATAAGCCGGGAGTTTTAGTAATAATATCTGTACCCTTATTAAACACCATATCAAGAAGGGCTTCTTTAATAGGCGCCGGAAGTTTATCATATCTTGCTTTACCACCCATTACGGAATACAAATTTTCTTCTGCCTTTAAAAGATCATTCGATAGTAACTCACAGACCTGCGCATTTGTTAATTTCTGAGGCTCGCCTTTTTTTAAAACATGCCCGACCCCGATTGTTTTTACACCGGCTTCATCAGTGTAAGGTGTATTATGAAAACGATTGTCAGCTAATTTTGCAGAATCTTCAGCCCTTTTGAGTTTTTTTATAAAATCCGTGCTTACCCCGAGTGATTTTGCAACATCATTCAGGTTTTTCACATTTTTAGCTTTTCTTGAAGGCGGAATTTTAATTATCTGCCCAACGCGAAGCCTTTTAGCCGTTTCTTTGGTTAAACCGTTAGAATCAAGTACGCTTCTTTCTTCAACCCCAAACCGTTTGGCAATCTTTGAAACGGTATCGCCTGATTTTAATTTATAGTCCTTGTTTTTGGTAACAGTAATATAACGGGAACGTGTTGCCTCTGTTTGAAGCTGCTCATCTGTCTTGGAGCCTGTTATACCTATCTCGTTTTTATAAACCTGTTTTTTGTGAGCAGGAAAAATAGTATTCTTTTTCTTTGCCGTTTCAGTGGCTTGTGCCGGCTTTGACTCTCCAAAAATTGCCGTTTTAATATAATTCCAAATATTTGTTAAAAAATCCATATGATAAACCCGTCTTATAAGTTAAAATACTCATCTAAACCGTCAATTAATTTTGCTTCAAAGCGGTTCTGAAAATTATACGAATCCAAATTTTTGCACTTGGCTCCGTTCACATATTCAACCTCAACCAAAACAGAAGGAATTTGTTCGCTTTGATGAAGCACCTGGAGACCTTTTTTCGGAACATTCCAGTTTCTTTCAGAGGTTTCAGCTTTAATCCAATTATCTTTGTTTAAATTGCTCTGTAATGTATCAGCCAGCTCGGAATCATTTTGAAATCTTGAATCATAACATATTCCTGTACCTGACTGTCCCGGCTCGGAATCAGCGTGAAGCGACACAAATGCGATGTCTTCTTTTTTATATTTTTTGCCTCCTTTTGAACCATCCTCCAGGCTTTCAATAAGATTTGATATCGAATGTTGATCTGATATTGTTTGAGCATGCCCGCTTGTAATAACAACAGCATACCCTTTTGCTCTTAATTTGTCAGTCAGGCTCTCGGCATAAATTTTCATTTTTTCATATTCCAGAAGCGGTGCATATTTCCCGTTCGCTTTTTTTATAAAACTGTATGAGCCCGGATCAAAATAACCGCTCCTTGAGCTGTATCCGCCATGTCCCGGATTTAAAATAATAACTTTTCCGTTAGGTTCCGTGGTCGGTTTCAACAATTCAGTTTCTGCAGCACTAATTTTACCATTTTCTGCTGTTGGCAGCGGAATTCTGTTTATAGGCCCCATATCCAGATTATCTTTATCAAATGGAATATTATTTTCTTTGCAATACTGCTTAAACTTTTCCAAAGCTTCATCTTTAGCAGATTTAATTGCTCCGCTTTGAAGTTCTTTTGCTGTAAATGATGTATCGTTTTTGGTTAACTTAATCTTCTCTCCCGGATTTGCCAATGAGCCGGTATAGTTATTTGTTACAACCTGACCCCCTGTAATTTCACCGGAAATAATCTTATTAATTATAGTATCAAGTTTTTCCGTATCAACCATCCCAAAAGAATCAAACTGTTTTTCAAGCTCTTCATTAAACTCATTTCTAACAGCCTCAGGGATATTTTTAGATTCGGCAAGGGCATCATAAACGTACATAACAGCTTCTTTTCTTTTACTCTGTTTGCTCATAACTTCACTTGTTATTCTGTTAATCAGTGAGCGTCCGTCATTAGCTTTTTCATATTCTTTTAATACTTCTGTTACATTTTTGGCATTAATTTCTTTTAATATATCGTCAAAAGCCTTTCTGCCAACTGCGCCCCATTTATCATTTGCTTCATATTCAAGTTTTGAAGCTATCTCTTCCGGAGTAAAGGCAGAACCCCATTGTACCATGTTATTAATTGGCAACGCACCTATAACCGCACCTGCAGCTAACCCATTCAACTCCACTTTGTCATCGGTCAACGCCTTGCTCAACGTTTTGACATCAGGAACAGATGGGGCAGATTTATTTTGTTTTTGAAGTTTAGCCTGTTCTGATTGTGATAATTTATATGGTTTTACATAAAAAAGTTCATCTTTGCCTGCCTTATATTCATTGTATGGTTTAGGAATTTTGTTTAATTTGCAAAATTCCTCTACAGACATATTATATTTTCTGGCAAGAGCATAAATACCTTTCCCTGCAGGAACAGTATCCATTGGAAATTCTATTCTTGTACCTTTTTTAATAAGAGAACTTTTAAGATTTGCCCATTTCATAAACTCTTCATTAGACATTCCCAGCAATTTTGCATAATGAGAAACCTGAGTATCTTTACGAACAACTACAAATTCAGGCCGCTTAGGCCTTGTTGAACCCCCGGAATTAATTATTGTCTTCTGGTTTTCAATGTAAACATTGTTTTGTGACATAAAAAAGTCCTCGTTAAATCTTCTACACACGTTTATTATCGGCAGCTGCATAAATAAACTTTGAAAATATTAATAAAATTTTACAAATTATAAATAATCGAACCCTGCAACCCACCTTGTAACGGGGATTTTATGAAAAGCTTGCAAATACGAGCAAAAGAAATATTTTGCATTCTGATAAAATTTAGTTGTACCGAATATGAGATTGAAATACTGTAACAAATTATTTAATCTTATTTCAGTTTAAGTTGTTAAATTGAAATAAAGGTGCTATAATAAACATGTTATTTCAATTTCGGAGTTGCCATGAATAATAGAGCAGGAACATACAAAAATAATTTATCAGGGGAAATGGCATACAAATCATTCATGCCGGCTATCCTGCCGCCTGAGCCACCAATAAAACTTGATAAAGATATTGTAGATTTATTAGTAAAAGCCAATAAACAGCTTGCTTTGCTTGAAGGAATTTCAAGCAGAATTCCTAATATTCATTTATTTATTTCTATGTATGTGAGGAAAGAAGCCCTTATGTCTTCTCAAATAGAAGGAACTCAGGCAACTTTAGAAGATGTACTAGACCCAATGTTAGAAGAAAACACAAACAGACCTGTCGGTGATGTTGTAAATTATATTAAAGCAACCGATTTTGCAATTAATAGGTTGAAAGAATTACCATTGTGTAATCGTCTAATAAAAGAAGCACATGAGGTTTTATTGCAAGGTGTAAGAGGACAAAATAAAAGTCCCGGTGAATTTCGTCATTCTCAAAACTGGATAGGTGCAGCTGGTTGTAATTTACAAAATGCTCGTTACATTCCACCGTCAGTTGAAGATATGATTCAAGCAATGTCAGATTTAGAAAAATATATTAATGGTGATGATGAGCTTGATGTTTTAATTAGAGCAGGATTAATTCATTATCAATTTGAAACTATCCACCCGTTTTTAGATGGCAACGGTAGAATAGGACGCCTTTTAATAACTTTATTTTTAATAGAAAAGAAAGTTTTAAGCACTCCGGCATTGTATATTTCTTACTTCTTGAAAAAGAATAGGATTGAATACTATGACCGTATGAACGAAGTACGATTAAAAGGTAACTACGAACAATGGATTAAGTTTTTCTTAGAAGCTGTTTATGAATCTGCTAAAGACGCAGTTGAAACGATTGATAAATTAACATCTCTGCATGATAATTATTGCCTAAAAATCGAAGGTTTGGGACGCAGAGCTAAAAATGCAATGCGAGTATTTGAATATTTAGAATCAAACCCTATTATTGAAATTCAAAAAACGGCTCGAGAGCTTGATATAGCCTTCAATACTATGTCAAGCATAGTCAAAGACATGATTAGTATCGGGGTTCTTGAACAAACTTCAACTCAAAGCAGAAATAGAACTTTTGCGTATAAAGAGTATTTGGAAATTTTAAAAGAGGGAACTTAACCAGCAAATAAAAAGACGGGATAAAACCCGTCCTTTTTATTTACCCTGGGAGCGATTCGAACGCTCGACCTACCGCTTAGAAGGCGGTTGCTCTATCCAGCTGAGCTACCAGGGCGGATCCAGAGGGCGTCTACAGACGTTTGGTTTCTTGGGGTATCTGTATATTCCCTCCGTTTTTTATGGTAACACAAACATTTTTTTTCGCAACCCGTTTTTGTTAAATTTATTTAAGATAATATTAATTAACGCAATTTTTCTGCTCAATTTTTCTTTATATATATGTAAGGTAGTGTTATTAAAAGGTTATGTATGGGTTTATAAGCAGAAAGCTTAGGTATAGGTCTTCCGACCGGCATCTTTGGCTACAGAAACATTAAAAAAGCAACAGATGACTCTGAAAATGGTGAAAAAACCCGCAGCACAGTTGCTTTTGCACAAGGAGCAAAACTTGTCGAAGCTGTAACAAAGTATAATGATGAAACTGCAAAAACAGCCAAAAATGCTCTAAGCGTATTTGATAAATATGCAAAACAATATAAAGCGGTTGACTACGCCGGAAAAGCCGTAAATTGGGCAACACATAACGTAAACCCGCTTATTTGTATGTCAAGCGGCGTTAAAGTGCTTACGTCAGACGATAAAGTACATACCGGTATAACTCAATTAGGAGCTCTTTCAGGAATGTTTTTGGGTGAAGGATTAATAAAATTACATAAAGACAAAATTATAAATGAAGAAAATATCACAAATATAGTTAAAAAATTACAAAATACAAAAGGACTAAAAACTGTCTGCGAAAATCTGCTAAAATCCGGCAATTGCGGCAAGGCAGCTTCTATTATTAAAGGTTTACTGTTTGTCGGAGGCTCAATCACCTCATACAGCATAGGAGAAAAAATAGGAAAAAATACAGCCGATAGAATTTGCGCAGATGCAGGCATTAAAGTAAGGAAAAAAATCGACCAAAAGGTCTAGCCCAAATGTTAAATAATATGCTATAATGATTATGTGATGAAAAAGATTATACTATTTTCCACAGTTTTTCTATTGGCATTAATTTCATCAAATCCGTGTTACGCAATCAAAATCGGATTGCAAACAGGAGTAGAGCGGATTGGTGTCGGTTCTTCAAACGATACATCAATTATTGATGCGAATACAAACCGTACAGTCTGCAAGATTGATGCTATGAAAGGCTATGAAATTATCCCGTACAAAAATACTATGGCAATAAGATTAAACGGGAAATTTTACCAGATTTATTCAGATAATATTGTAATAAAACCTGCTGAAGGCGGATTTATAAGCGCAAAACGCAAATGGTACCGCGGTTTTTTGATGATTCAAAACAGGAATCAAAAGTTAACGGTAATCAATAACGTAGAGCTCGAAGATTACATTAAAGGCGTGGTTCCGTCAGAAATGCCTTCAGGATGGGAACTTGAAGCTCTTAAAGCTCAGGCTATTGCTGCAAGAAGTTATGCCCTTGCAAACCTAGGCAAAAGAGCCAGTCTTGGTTATGATTTAAAAGATACTCCGGAAGATCAGGCTTATGGCGGTGCATCTGCTGAAACGGCAAAAACAAATTCTGCTGTTCAGGAAACTGACGGGCTTGTTCTTACTTATAATTACAAAGTCGTTCCTGCGTATTATTCTGCATCAGCAGGAGGCAAAACTTTAAATGCAAAACAAGCCTGGGGCAGTGATTTGCCATTTATCCGGTCTGTTCCGTCCTTTGACGATAATGTTAAAAAGAACGGACATGGTATAGGCATGTCCCAGCATGGAGCGAATAATCTTGCAAAACAAGGTTATAACGCATATCAAATTTTGCAGTATTTTTATAAAAACGTTAAATTTGCAAAGGCTAATGAAAATTCTGTTTAAATAATTTTCGAATATAATATTCAGGTTTTAAACAGCTTTAAATTCTGAAACTCATCTTGCCTAGTGGGTTTTAGGTTATTTTATGAACGAAAATTTAAGATATATCTAAAAATAAGTCTAAAAAATCCCCAAAACCCCCTTGCAAAAAGCAAATAAAATGATATAATAACTTTGTCGAAGTTAAAAGCATGCGGATGGAAAATGGTTTCTGAGGTCCGTTTGCATAAGGAAGAAGGAGGTTCATAATGAACAAAGAAGAATTGGTAAAAGAAGTATCTAAAAAAGCAAAAGTTTCACAGAAAGCTACTGCTGACGTTGTTGCTGCAGTTTTAGAAACTATTGAAAAAACAGTTTCTAAAGGTAAAAAAGTAACTTTAGTAGGCTTTGGTACATTTGAAGCTCGCAAAAGAGCTGCTAGAACAGGAAGAAACCCTCAAACAGGTGCAGCTTTAAAAATTGCTGCTAAAACTGTTCCGGCATTCTCTGCAGGTAAAAAATTCAAAGAACTTCTTGCAAAATAGTTTTGTATATTAAAAAGTTAAAGCTTCGGTCTAAACAGCCGAAGCTTTTTTATTATATCCAGCTAGTCATTTCCATTATAAATACGCACATAATTCCAGTAAGTACGTAATACTTTTTTTACATAATTTTGTGTTTCCGGATAAGGGATTTGTTCTATAAAAGAATCTGTATCACGATAATAAATTGATGATTTCCATCTGTTAACGGAGCCGATACCGCCGTTATAAGCAGCTATAGCAGACACATCCAGTCCTCCTAAAAGTTCTTTTATGTATGCATAATAATAATTACCTAACAGGAGGTTTTGATTTGGATTTGCAAGATTATAGCCGGTAATTGAATGCTTAGAGGCAATTTCTGCTGCCGTAGCCGGCATAAGCTGCATTAAACCTTTTGCGCTGACTCCGCTTGAAGCATCAGGGTCAAAATAGCTTTCTTCACGGACGATTGCCAACATAAGCGGAGCAGTATTGCCTGCTTTGTTTGCGGCATCTCTTATTTCATCATAATATATTAAAGGATACACAAGACGCCACCTTAAATCATCTTTATCCGGTTTAGGGTTTACCTTATCCATAGCATCACGAGCAATGACCATAGCCTGCTTATTATCGCCTTTTTTATAAAGCACCCAGCTTTTAATAAAATCATCATACTGGGTATATTCTTCCAGAACCTCAAAATCTCTTAGTGCAATAAGCTTATCTAAAAATACATGCCGCCTCTGATAAGGAAATTCTATCGGCTTTTCTTTAATATATGAGGTAATTAAAGGGCCATGGTTATGGTTCATGTGAAGGTAAGCTCTATATGCATAATAAGAGTCAGGATATTTAGAGATTACACTTTTGTAATAACTCATATAATCTCTGTAAGATCTGGCGTTTTCGCTCAGACGCCCCATATAATACATAACCATAGGAGCATAAACAGATTTTTTATATTTATTTAAAAACGCAAAGCCAATACGCTGTGCATTTTCATGGTCGTTAGCACGCACAAGGTGAAGGAATATCTGGGATTGGGCATCGTCAACAAATTCACTTGTGGGGAACCATAAATACAGATTCTTGTAACAGCCGAGTTTTTCTTCAGCAGGGCTGTAACTGCATTTGATATCCATAAGATAATCTTTACCGCGGAGTTTTGTTATCCCCATAAGTTTAGCTGCGGCCTGATATTTTGAAGGAACAAGATTCATATATGTATCAATAGCAGAATAGACATCTTCTTTGTCTACATAATCAGCATTTCCTGCCAATCCCCATTCCGTAAGGTACATTGCGCGTGACTTATTGCCGGAGGCAGCTGCAATTTTAACATCCAAAGCCCA
>CALUUU010000042.1 GCA_944324035.1 Candidatus Gastranaerophilales bacterium | reverse complement strand
TCTGGTGGTGCAAGACCAAAGATTTTGACATCTATTGACAACGAGGACTGGATTATTAAGTTTCCATCATCATCTGATCCTAAAAATATAGGAGAAAAAGAATATCAATATTCCCTATGTGCAAAAGATTGCGGAATAAATATGACTGAAACAAGGCTTTTCCCTTCTAAAATTTGTTCAGGATATTTTGGGATAAAAAGGTTTGACCGTAAAAATGGTAAAAAAGTTCATATGGTATCAGTCAGCGGACTGTTAGAAACAAGTCACAGACTTCCTAATCTTGATTATAATACGTTGATGAAATTAACACTTGAATTAACAAGAAATTATCAGGACATTGAACAATTATTTAGACTAATGTGCTTTAACGTGTTTGCTCACAATCGAGATGACCATTCAAAGAATTTTTCTTTTCTTTTTGATGATACAAAAAAAGAATGGCATTTATCTCCTGCATATGATTTGACTTACAGTTTTTCATTTAATGGAGAACACGCAACAACAATTAATGGCGAGGGTAAAAATCCGACTTTAGATGATATTCTAGCTGTTGCAAAAAATATAGGACTAAAAGAAAATTTCGCAAAAGATATCGCATTAGATATTCAAAAAGAATGTTCAAAATTATTTAATTAATCTCATCTTTTTTATCTATTTAATCTTTAAATAGAAGTTTCTTTAAAAAAATCAAACAGACAGCACGATTGAGGCTGTTTTTTAGTATTGAGAATTGTGACTAGTAAACTGGTTCAAGAAGACAAAATTAAGTTAAATTTGCGACATTTCCTATATTTGTACGATATACCAATAATTTTTAAAATTATATAATTAAACTTAGCATGGAAGAAAAAAATTTAAATATATTTAAACGTTTTTGGATTTATCAAAAAGAAAGATTTCCTGTTTTCTCATATGGCTTAATGGTTTTTACATTTACTTTTTCTGCAATGTCATATTCAAAAATTTTAAGAGGAGAGTTAGATTTTTCCTTTGTAACTTTCTTTATTGGCGCATTAACATCTTTTGGGTATTTTTTCTTGCTTAGAATTTTTGATGAGTTTAAAGATGCAGAAGATGATGCAAAATATCGTCCATATCGTGCTGTTCCAAGAGGTTTAGTCACATTTAAAGAATTGAAGTGGCTTGCAATAGTTATAATTATTTTTCAATTGATTCTAAATGCAGTTTTTATTTCTAAAATGCTTTGGATATGGGGATTAGTAATAATTTATATGCTTATTATGGCAAAAGAATTTTTTGTTCGCAATTGGTTAAGAAAGCATCCTGTCGCATATTTAATTTCGCACATGATGATTATGCCTGTAATAGATTTTTATACAACCGGACTTGATTGGAATAATGCAGGGACAAAATTGCCAGAAGGACTAATAATATTTTTGATAGTTACTTTTTTGAATGGAATTGTAATTGAAATTGGCAGAAAAATAAGAAGCAGTGATGCTGAAGAAATAGGTGTTGAAACATATTCATACCTTTGGGGTGAAAAAAGAGCTACAATAACTTGGCTGTGTATTTTATTTACAACATTTATTTTTGCAAACTTGGCTTGTTGTTATGCAGGATTTGGTAAAATGACATTTCTATTTTTAATAATATTTTTGGTTATTTGTGGATCCCCTGCAATAAAATTTCTCAAAAATAGGAAACAAACAACAGCGGCTAAACTTGAAACAATGGCAGGGATTTGGACATTGGGCATGTATTTATCTTTGGGTGGTATTCCAATGATATTACACATTATAGGTGGTTAAATGGATGAAAAAATAGTTGGCGGAAAAGCTTATAATCTTGATATTCTAACAAAAAACGGAATAAATGTTCCAAAATGGTTTGTCGTAAATTCAGCTGATGATAATTTTGAGATTGATGAAAACAAACTGTATGCTGTTCGTTCTTCTGCAGTTGGAGAAGATGGAAATCAAAAATCTTTTGCAGGACAAATGGAAAGTTATTTATATGTTAAACCTCAAGAAATAAAAGCTCGTATTCAAGATGTAATTGATTCTGCAAATTCAGAAAGAATAAAGTTTTATAGAGAACAAAACAATATATCAGACAATATAAAAGTTGGTGTAATTATTCAGGAAATGATAAACTCTGATGTTTCTGGCGTCGTGTTTTCATCTAACCCAATAACGGGAAAAAGAAATGAAATTGTAATATCAAGTGTTTTTGGTCTTGGAGAAGGGCTTGTATCAGGTGAATTAAACGCAGATACTTACACTATTGAAAATGATAAGATTACAAAAAATATTATCGAAAAACCATATAAAATAGTCTTTGATAAAGAAAAGGGTATTGGGACAAAACGAATTAAAAACGAAACTCCAAGAGCACAAACTCTAACGGATAAACAAATAAAAGAACTTGTCGAAAAAACAAAAGAAATAGTTGATATATATGGGAAACCGCAAGATATAGAATGGGCTTATGAAGATGGTATTTTATACATTTTACAAACAAGACCCATTACGACACTAGAAAACATTTCTGATAAATCACAGCAGGAAGTTATTTGGGATAATTCAAATATTATTGAAAGTTATTCCGGAGTAACCACTCCGTTGACATTTTCATTTATAAAAGATGTATATACCGAAGTTTATAAACAATTTCTTTTGATTATGGGAGTTGAACAAGAACTAATCGAAGAAAACTCAGATATTTTTCAAATGCTCGGTTTAATCGAAGGAAGAGTTTATTACAATTTACTTAATTGGTACAGACTTTTGCGACTTATGCCAGGATATGAAATTAATGCAGGTTTTATGGAATCAATGATGGGAGTTAAGCAAAAACTTAATCAAATTCCTAAAGTCAAACCAAGTAAAAAAAATAAATATATAAGACTTTTTAATCTTTTAAAATCTTTGATATTTAACCTTTTTACACTACCAAAAGAAATTGAAAAGTTTTATAAACACATAGATATAACACTTTCTCCATATGAAAACGGGAAATTAAAGGGTAAAAGTGCAAATGAACTTATAGAAATTTATTTTGAATTAGAATCAAAACTAATGAAAAAATGGCAGGCACCCTTGGTTAATGATTTTTACGCAATGATATTTTACGGACTTTTGAAAAAATCATTGTTAAAAGCAGACTCAAATGGTACTTTGCAAAATGATTTATTAACAGGTGAAACAGGCATAATTTCAACAGAACCGATAAAACGTATCAAGCAAATTTCAAATAAAATATGCAAAGGAGAAAAGGTCGATGATGATATAAAAGAGTTTATTCAAAAATTCGGTAATCGATGTATCGGAGAATTAAAACTTGAAACAATTACTTATAAACAAGACCCGTCAATTTAACAATACATTATTAATTCATACGTAAATCAGGGAATAAAAAAAAAAAAAAAAGAATCCCAAAAGGAACAAGAAATTAGACGCAATGCAGAAAAAACCGTAAAAGAAAAAATTAAAAATCCGTTCTTTGGTTTTATATTAAAAAATGCCCGTCTAAGAGTTAAAAACAGAGAAAATCTTCGTTTTGAACGTACAAGATTGTTTGGTTTAGTTAGGGAAATATTTTTAGAACTGGGTAAAAATTTCGCATACGAAAATATTATTGAAACTCAGCGAGATATTTTCTACCTAACAAAAGAAGAAATTTTCAATTATGTATGCGGGACATCTGTTGATATTGATTTAAAAACTATAATCAAAAATCGTAAAGAAGAATATGAAATTTTTAAGAAAAAGAATCTGCCAGACAGATTTACAACGTACGGAGCAGTATATAAGGCAAATCAATTCATTGTAAATAATATTGCTACTGATATAAAAGGAGATTTATCAGGAATCGGAGCTTGTGCAGGTATTGTCAGGGCAAAAGTTAAAATTGTTCACTCTGTTGAAGAATCCGAAGGATTGGAAAATTGTATAATGGTTGCCGAGCGAACAGATCCTGGTTGGGTCCCATTATTTCCAATTAGTAAAGGGATTTTGGTCGAGCGTGGCAGCATATTATCCCATAGTGCAATTGTGGCAAGAGAAATGGGAATTCCTGCAATAGTTGGGGTAAACAATCTTTTATCAACCTTAAAAGACGGAGATGAAGTTGAAATGGATGGTTCAAACGGGAAAATAAGGATAATCAGAAATGAGCAAAGGAATTGAAGCACGAGCAAAATTTAATAAAATAAGATATGCAAACTGTTGGGAAGATCCTGAACTTTTACTTGAGGGATTTGATAATGGGAAAAAGTACATATCTATAGGTTCTGCAGGAGATAATTCACTATCATTGCTGATTAAAAATCCAGAAGTTGTCTATGCCGTTGATTTAAGTATTCCGCAAATTGCGTGTTGTGAACTAAAAAAATATGCAATAAAATTTTTGGATTATGAAAACTTTTTGAAACTTTTAGGGTTTAAAGCCTGCGATAGTCGTCTTGAAATCTATACATCTATCAAAGAAAATTTGAGTTTACAAAGCAGATATTATTTTGAACACAATCCTGAAATAATCAAAGATGGAATTATCCAACAGGGGAAATTTGAACATTATTTTCAACTTTTTGCAAATAAAATTATGCCATTAGTTCATAATCAGAAAAATTTAACAGAATTATTTTTACCAAAATCTATTCAAGCTCAAAGGATGTTTTATGACAGAACTTGGAATAACTGGAGATTTAAGGCTTTATTTAAAGTTTTCTTTAACAAATTTGTCATGGGACGTTTAGGCCGAGATAAGGAATTTTTTAAATATGTTGATACGGCAATGATTTCAAAAAACATCAAAGAACGAGCAGATAGGGCTCTTCGAGATGTTCCGACTTGGAATAATCCGTACGTAAATTATATTTTATTAAACAATTTTGATTATGCTCTTCCTCATTACGCTAAAGAAGAAAATTTTGACATAATAAAACAAAATATTGATACTTTGGAAATTAGAACAGGTACAATAAATGAAGTTGCCACAAATTCCGGCATAAAATTTGACGGGTTTAATCTGTCTGATATCTTTGAATATATGGATAAGGACTTGTTTAAAGAAGTTTCTTCTCAATTATTATCGGTTTCAAATATAGGAGCAAAATATTGCTATTGGAATATGATGGTAGACAGGCGAATTTCTGAAATTTTACCTGAAAACTTTGAGTATAAAAAAGAATTATCACAAAAACTTTATTTAAAAGACAAAGCATTCTTTTATAAAGATTTTATTATAGATGAGGTTATAAAAAATGACTGATTTAATTTGCGGAAGTATAATTTCTTTAATATTTTTATTATTTTTTATTATTGCAGAGATTTGCTATAGAAAAGGATTAAATGTTGAAATAACGAGGAAATTTGTTCATTTTGCAGGAGCATTTGTTACTATAATTTTCCCATTTATTTTCAAAACACATTGGGCAGTCTTAATTTTGGCAGTATTGTTTTGTGGAGTAATGTTAATAACCAAAAAAACAGGAACACTACAATCTGTACATGCCGTCGAACGCAAATCTTACGGAGCAATCTATCATCCTATTGCAATATATATCTGCTTTGTGTATTCACAGTTTTTACATCAACCTTGGTTTTATGTTATTTCAATTTTAATTCTTGCAGTATCAGATGCTTTTGCGGCACTTGTTGGGAAAAATTACGGTATGAATGAATATATCGTAGAAGTTGGAAGTAAAAAAACGATGGAAGGTTCATTTACATTTTTTTTAACATCATTTTTAATAACTCATTTAATTTTACTTTTAACAACAACTGTCGGTAAAGTAGAATCCGTTCTGGTGGCACTTTTAATTGCAATAATTATAACTATATTTGAAAGTGTTAGTTTAAAAGGTGCAGATAATTTATTTATCCCGATTGGAACAATGTTTATTTTATCAAAAAATATCCAACCTACAGTTGAAGGAATAACATTCCAGCTGGTGGTATTAATTGCATTTCTGATAAGTTATTTAGTTATAATGCTTCCATATAAACGAATAGGTTTTTCCGGTGTTGTGCTGCTGGGTTTGATAAATTATATTATCTGGACATTACTAGGTAATATTTACGCTGCAACGCTTGCAATATTTTCATTACTCTGCGCAAAAACTGATATTATACTGAATTATGATTGCGATGAGGCTGATGCTTATCGAGTAAGACCAATATTTTATATTTTGACGGTTCCAGTTGCTTGTGCATTCTTGGGAAATTTTATTGGCGCAAAAATAATTTATCCTTTTATAACTTCAATAATTTGTGAAGGTTTTATCATTAAAACAAAATTTTTTAACGGAAATTTAAATAAAGGTTTATGGGTAACATCAGTAATTTCGTTAATAGTTTTAGGAGCAAGTTATGTATTTATCAGATAGTAAAGATGAATTTTTGAAATTTCCGAAAGATTTATACAGAAATGATCCGTTTTATACAACACAATCTGAGGATGTCTCGGATTGTGAAAAACTTTTTATAGTAAAAGAAAATGAAAAAGTTCTTTGTCGTTTAGGATTTTTTGCCAATGGACAGTTCGGATTTTTTGAGGCTGAAAACAATTTGGAAGCAGTTAAGTTTTTATTTAATCAAGTAAAAACTTACGCCAAAACAAAAGGTTATGACTACTTAATCGGACCGATTAACGGTTCTACTTGGAAAAAATACCGAATTACGCTGCCATCAAACAATCCACCATTCTGGCTTGACAATTATAACAAACCTTATTATGCGGAATTACTTGAAAATTGTGGATTTGAAACAATTGCAGATTACACATCTTCAATTTGTCGCGACTTAAACAAAGATTACTCAAGACTTGAAAAATTTTCATCAATTTTTGAAAAAAAAGGTATAAAAATTCGCAAATTTAATCCTGAAAATTTTGAAGAAGATATCAGAAAAATTTACAACATTTCTGTAAATAGTTTTGTGAACAATTTTCTTTATACACCAATAGAATTTGAAGATTTTTATAAAATGTATGAACCGGCAAAAAGCTTTTTAAATCCGGAGTGGGTTTTGCTTGCGGAAAATGTTGACAATGAAGCAATTGCTTTCATATTTGGTTTTGATAATTTATACAATAAAGATAATAAATCACTTGTAATAAAGACATTAGCACAAATTTCTGATTACAAATATCGTGGAATAGGATCATATCTGGTAGAATATTTACATCAAAAAGCTCAACTTGCAGGGTATAATAGTATTATTCATGCACTTATGCATAAAAATAATGTATCAGCTAATATTCTGTCGGGCGAACTCTACCATAAATATAAACTTTATGGAGTTAAATTATGATAAATAATATTGTTGAAATTTTATTTAAAAATGCTGAGAAGCATCCTGATAAACTTGCTATTATCCATAAAAATAAAAAAATAACTTACGGGAAATTAGTGCAAGATGTAAAAGATTATGCACAGTATTTTTTATCAAAAGGTATAAAAAAAGGTGATAATATATTAATTTTTGTTCCAATGTCGATTGAACTTTATAAAATTCTTTCCGCTGTTTTTTATGTCGGTGCAACAGCAGTTTTTGTAGATGCTTGGGCTGATAAAAATAGACTTAATCAAGCTTTAACGATTGTTCCCTGCGAAGCATTCATTGCTTGTCCGAAAGCTTTTATATTGAAACTAATGAGCAAAAAAGTGTTTGATGTAGGAATAAACATCATATCAGGAACTATTAAAAAATCAAAAAGCACCCACCCAATTGAAACAGTAACACCTGATTCAACTGCACTTATAACCTTTACAACAGGTTCAACAGGACTCCCAAAAGCAGCTAAAAGAACTCACAAATTTTTGCTGGAACAGCACTATGTACTAAAAAAACACTTAGCACCTTCCTTTGATGATGTTGATTTAACAAGTCTACCTGTTTTTATTCTTCACAATCTTGCCTGTGGTACAACTTCTGTTATTCCTGATTTTAACCCCCAAAAACCATCGGATATTGACCCTGATAAAATTTTAAAAGATATAAAAAATAATAATGTTACTACTTCTGTCGGCTCACCAAGATTTTATGAAAAACTTGCTGAATTTGGGAAAATCAAAGGTTTGAAAAGAATTTTCACTGGTGGAGCTCCTGTTTTCCCCAAGAACGCCAGACTTTTACAGGAAAATTTCAACGATTGTGATATAGAAATAGTTTACGGATCAACTGAAGCTGAACCGATTGCATCAATTTCAACAAAAGAATTATTACAGTGTGAAGGTAATGTTAAAGACGGTTTGTATGTTGGAAAACCAATTGAGGATATTAATGTAAAAATTATAAAGCCATCAGATGAACCTATTGAAGATTTTGAAAGCACCTGGCTTAGTACAGGTGAAATTGGTGAAATTTGTGTTGAAGGAAAGCATGTCTTAAAAGAATATTATAATAGCGATGAAGCACAAAAATTTGCAAAAATTAACTACCAAGGACAAGTTTGGCATAGAACAGGTGATGCCGGATATTTGGATAATGATGGCAGATTATTTCTTATGGGCAGAGTGAAAAATCGATTTGTCCATAATAATAAAGACGTTTATGTATTCCCGATAGAAAATGCTTTACTTGAGATTGAGGGTATTGAAATCGGAACAATTCTAAAAATTGATGAACAAATTATACTTGTTGTAGAAACAAAAATTCCACAGAAAAAACTTGAACGAGAACTTAAAAATTTTGGATTTAATTTTGACAAATTTATAATCACAAAAATTCCTCGTGACCCGAGACATAATTCAAAAATTGATTATGATAAGTTAAGAAAAATCCTCTCATAAAGAGAGGATTTTAAATTTATAAACTCTCATACCATTCTTTTAAATCTTTTCTTTTAACTTTTCTTGTTGAAGTCTTTGGCAGCTCATCACGATGAAGCACCACAACAGTCGGAGTTTTATATGGTGCTAAGTTTGCTTCAGATAGGCGTTTCACTTCTGCTTCAAGCACCTCTTGAATTTCCTTGTCTGATTTTTTTGCAAGTTCATCAGATGGTGTTATAATTACTCCGACTTCTTCTGTTCCTGCTTTATTTCCGGATTTTATCATTAAAGACATTACACAAAGTTCTTTAATAAGTTCTGAAGTTTCTAATACTGCTTCAACTTCTTCCGGGAAGATTTTTTTGCCACCACCAAGAACTATCATATTCTTAATTCGACCTGTAATTTTGATAAATCCTTGTTTGTCAATTTCGCCAATATCACCTGTATGAAACCAACCGTCTTCATCAATAACTTCTTTAGTCATTTCTGGTTTACCGTAATATCCTTGCATAACGTTTGGTCCTGTTGCAAGAATTTCTCCGTTATCAGAAATTTTTACCATTACCGAAGGCAAAGGTTGACCAACTGTTCCTATTTTTGAATGCCCGTAACGATTAGTTGAAATTGTCGGAGAAGTTTCTGTTAAACCATACCCTTGAAATATAGGAATACCTATTCTGTCAAAAAATTCTGCGACATTATCCTCTAGAGGAGCACCACCACAGATAAAACACTCTAATCTTCCTCCCAAACCATCAATTACCGATTTAAACATCAAACGACGAATCTTGCGTGGCATAAATTTTGCAAAAGAATAAAATATTTTAAACGCTTTTTGTGCAGTTTCAGGCTGCTTTTTTATCTGTTTATCAATACTGTTTTTAAGCATTTTTGCAACAAGAGGAACCACAATCATATTTGTAATTCTTTTTTCTTTCATTGTTGTTGCAAGTTCTTTGGGATTTAAAGATTTTATATAAACTATTTTTGCCCCCAAATAAAGCATTCCAAAAAATCCACAATCTAATTCCAGCAAATGATTTAAAGGCAAAATTGAAAGCAGAGTATGCTCATGTGTAATTTTGAACATAGTTTCAAAATCACGAAGTTGAGAATATATATTCCCAAAACTAATCATAACACCTTTTGGATTACCGGTTGTGCCTGATGTATAAACGATCAGGGCGGTTTCATCCAACGATCTTGGTCTTCCCAAATCTTTTTCTATATCCGTTCCTAAATCGGACACAGACGGTATTTCTTTATGTTCTCTTTCTTCGTTATCAAGAACAAATATCTGATCAATGGATTTTACATTGTTTTTAACTTCCAGAGCATGTTCTAGATAATGACTTGAACAAAACAAAATCCTAGGGTTGCAGTCGTTTAAGATATGCGTATGCTCCGGTACTGTAAGTTTTACATCTAAAGGAACCGTAATTGCACCTGTTTGAATAGATGCAAACATTCCAATAGAAAATTCAGGTCTTGATTCACAAATTATGGCAATTCTTTCCCCACGTTGTATTTTTATTGTTTCAATAAGATAATTTGCAAATTTTTTAGCCCTTCTTGAAATTTCAAGATAACTTAATTCTTCATATCCGTCTTTTGTTTTTAAAGATAATGCCTTTACCTGACCATAAATATCACCTTTTTCTTGCATTAAATCGAGAAAATTTGAATGCAACTTATGATCAATATTATAAAAAGCACGACGTTCGAGTGACTTTTTCATAAAGTTTACACGAATTTGCAATTCATGTGCAATTTCTTTTTCATCAGAATGAAAATCAGTTATAGGTTGACCAAATTGAATAACAATTGTATTAAATAACTTAGGGAATTTTCTGGTTTTGCCCCAAGTTTCAAAGCCTCCCTGTATGGCAAAAGGTATAATCGGAGCATTAGTTTCTTTTGCCATTATACCGACTCCTCTATTAAATTTACAAATTTCACCGTCAGGCGTAAACTTGCCTTCAGGAAAAATTATTACAGCTTCTCCTGATTTTAATTTTTGATTGGCACTTTCAATTGCCTCTATGCCTTTACCAAATTTTAAAGGTAAAACATTAAAATATTTTAATAAATGTCTTACAACAGGAGTTTTAAAAGCTGCCGGACCAGTCACAAACCACAATTGACGATGTGTAGCCATTTGTACAATAAATGGATCTAAATGTCCTGTATGGTTACCGGCAAGGATTACTTTTCCTTTTTTTGGAATATTCTCAGCTCCTTCAATTCTGTATCTAAAAAGAAGCAAGAAAAGATGCCCCAATGTAGCTTTTAATAAGAAATATCTGAAACTTTTGTCAAAAACTAGCACCAATGCAGCAAGTAAAAATGAAAATAATGCAATTCCTTTAAATACATTCAACGGATTTATAAAACCGATAATATTTGCAACAATTATCGTTCCGATTAAAAAGCTTAAAGTACTGGCTGTTAATTGTAAACCAAATATTTTACCTCTTACTCTGTCCGGAGTAATTTTTTGTAAAATTGTATCAAGCATAACAATTATAACGGCATCAGCCATCCCGATTGGAATAAGCCACATCCAAGCACTGTTGATACTTTGACATAATGGGGCAGTAACAAGAGCAATACAGAGTATGGTAAATCCACTTGCAAATAAATGTGGGGTTCTCATTATTCTTGCAAAATATATTGTTGCTGCCATACCTGTAATAATACCGATACCTAAAATTGTTCTCAGATAAGTTAAATCACTGAAGGCTAAGCCATAATAATCAGTAATAAGAGCATTTAAACTATTTGAAAATACAGCAACAATAAATTGCAGACAAATAGCCAGTCCGACAAGATATAATACTTTTTTATGTTTTTTTAAATAATTTAATGCCACAGCCATATCGTTTATTTTTTCTCTTGTGGTAAATATATTTTGTTTAATCGAGAATTTGATTAATGCAGTAAAAATTGCTCCAATTAAATACATACCACCAATTATTAAAAACGCCTTTTCATTTCCAAGAGTTATCAAATAATTTGCAGCAAAAGCTCCGAATAATAACGCAATAGCACCAAGTGAAGAAGTAAGTGCATTTGCAAATTTTAATTGTTCATTTTTAAGAATATTTGTAACAGCAGACATTTTAGCAGGGTAGAAAAATGCTGCTCCAATACCCAAACAAAAAGCAACAATGTAGATTAAATTCTGAGTTAATTGAGGAATAAAGAAAATCATTAAACAAATCGTTACAGCTCTAAAAAGACAACTTATTGAAAGGATTGCTTTTCTGGAAAATCTGTCACAAAGAACTCCCGAAAACGGACTAACTAAAAATTGCGGCAAAAGAAATATAAAAAACATTATAGCAATAGATTTTCCTGTATTTCCCGACATTTGCAAAAGAATAGATACAAACAAAAATTGAACAATTGCATCTGCAAAATGGGAAAAAACTTGACTAAAAAATAATTTATCAAATTCGAAATTTGCGAATGGCCCAAACTTTTGCTTAATTCCGTTCATTTTATAACTCCTCTATGCACCTACCAATCTGTATAATCTTAACAATATTAACCCTAATGTGTCAATATGTAATGTATTTTCACAAGTACATCAGACTATCATACTAATCCAAACGCTAATGTTTAATGCTTATTGTATTATATTAAATTCTGCTTTGGATTTTGTAAACTTTATATAAAACGGTGCATAACTAATTTTTATATTGTAAAATCAAATAAATTAATGAAGCAAGGATATTTTTATGAAATTTGAAATAAAAGACAAAAATTGGAAAAGATATAATTTATTTTGGCATTATATTAATAATTTGCGTAATGTTCTCAGTATAACCTGTGATATTGATATAACTGAATTTCTACCTTATATAAAGTCTAAAGGTTACAGATTTTATCCTTCTTTTATGTGGGCAGTATGTAAAATTATTAATGCTCATGAAGAATTTAGATTAGGCTGGGATGAAAACAATCAAGTTGGAGTGTACGATGTGATTCATCCATATTTTACACATTTTTTTAAAGAAGATGAAATGTGTGCTTTATTCGTTGCAGAATATAATGAAAATTTAGAAGTCTTTCATAGTAATTTTGTTGATATAATTGACAAACATAAAGATTGTAGAGCTTTTGATTTTAAAAATGTTCCACAAAACATTTTCAATGTTTCATGTTTACCTTGGGTAAATTATAAAAGTTTTGATATTCACGTTTTTGATGAGGGAAAATATTTAGCTCCAGTAATTACCTGGGGAAAATATGTTGAGAAAAACGACAGAATAACACTTCCATTTTCATTTAATATCCATCATGCTGCTGCCGATGGTTATCACCTTTCAAGATTTTTCATTGAATTGCAAGAATTACTAAATTCTTTTGAAGACTAATTTATAGAATTAAAGTTTTTATATAAAATATCTATCTTATTGAGCTTTTAATCTTTTATCAAAAGTTCTTTTATAGTGGTTCGAACGCGAACGAGCTGAGGCTGGAGCAATTGCATTTACACTGGATTGTTAATACAGATTTGCTTATAATATCAGTCGTGCTAAAATTACAATAAATTACGCAAAGGATAATTATGGAAATTGGATTTTACGGACTAAGAAAATTTGGCAGGTTTGTAAAAAGATTATTCCGGTGGCTTCCTGTTCTCTGGAGGCAGGAAGAGTGGGATTCCGAATATATCTATGATATTCTGAATGCCAAGTTAAAAGAATTGAGAGATTGTATTGCAAAAGATGATATTCATGTTGACGCTCCAATTTGTTTAAGACAAATAAACATCTGCCTGAAATATTTAGACAGATACAGAAACGCAGATAATTATATAAAATTCCCAGATGAAACACCTAGAATTGTAAATAACAGATTGGAAACATCAGAAGAATATACCGCAGCGTGTTTAAGAAATTCTGACTGCTTCTTTTGTTGTCTTTCCTTTTGTATCAAGTTCTTTGTGGTCAAAATCGTCAAGCAAATTTAATCCATATGCGAAGTTTTCTAAGATTTTTGCTACAGACTGCGCCTGTTCAACGGTTTCTACCTGATTTGTAAGGCTTCTTGTTAAGAGACTAATTGTGTTTTGTAACGTCTTTAACTTTTCCTGCTGAGAGGAAAGAAGTTGCTTATTGACAGAATAACCTTTGATTAAATATTCTTTAAGTATTTTATTAGCCCATATACGAAATTGGGTTGCGGTTTTGGATTTAACACGATAGCCGACTGCTATAATCATATCAAGATTGTAATAGGTTAATTTTCTTGAAACGCTTCTCTTACCTTCTTTCCGAACTGTTAAGAAATCCTTAATAGTTCGATTTTTATCAAGTTCTTCATCTTCATAAATATTTTTTATGTGCATGTTGATATTAGGCACGGTTGTATCAAATAACTGTGCCATGGTTTCCTGCGTAAGCCAGACGGTTTCATCTTGCATTTTGACATCAATCTGCGTCTGTCCGTCAGCAGTTTGATAAATTACAATCTGGTTGTCTAAATTTTCCTGGCTCTGCATAGTTTAATTATATGTCAGAAGAATAAGCATGGCAAAATGTAAATGCCAACAAAATTTTATGTAATATTTATGTACCGGACTGTTTTGGATATTCAGTAAAATTCAGTCAT
>CALUUU010000041.1 GCA_944324035.1 Candidatus Gastranaerophilales bacterium | reverse complement strand
CACGTTCGCCTGACTCACCTTACGGTGAGTAACATTATGTCATCCCTGGAAGTGCCAAAAGGCGTCATTCTGAGGGCTTTAGCCCGAAGAATCTTATATTAAAAAAACTCCCCATCCCAACCTTCCCCAAGTAGGGGAAGGAGTTAAAGCGCTGCGTTGTCCTTAGCAGCGCATAAAGATTTCGTTTGCAAAGCAAACGGAACGAACGTCCATTTGGTCAAAGCGATGCCGTAGGCAGCGCAAAAAGCTATCGCGTGTTTTTCTCTTTTGGTTCGTTTTCTCTTTTTACTTCGCAAATAAAAAGAGAAAATGAACAATAAATTACATACTTATCTATATTGCCGATTGATGCTCATAACCTGGGGTATGTAACTAATTACTTGACATGTACAGCAATGACGGATTGGTGATACGCCACAGCGGAGGTGCTTATCATCCTTACAAAGTGAACCGCCGTAGCGGAGCGGGGACGAGTGAGCCTGTATGCGTAGCTGAGCGTTAGCGAAGGATCTCTTATCACATGAGATTCTTCGGCTTGCAGCCTCAGAATGACTAGCTTTTTATAGTATTTGTGGAATTATTCCATGGTTTTACTAAAAATTTAATTGCTTTGCCGTCAATATGCTGCTGCATTGCAAATTCAATATCTTCCAGCCCGATTGTGTCTGTGATAAGTTTTTCAACTTCCACATTTCCTGAGGCTATATAATCGAGTGCCATTCTGAAATATTTCGGAGTATGATGGAACACACTCATAAGCCTTATATCGCCGTAATGCATCTTGGTTGTATCAAATGTTACGGTTGAACCTGATTTACATCCGCCAAAAAAGTGTACGGTACCGCCCGGCCTGACACATGAGAAAATTCTCTCCCAAATTTCAGGCAGCCCGACACATTCAACTGCAACATCAAGCCCTTTGCCTTCTTCCGTAAATGATTTAAATATTTTTTCCGGGTTAGGGTATTTTGTTAAATCTACAATTTCATCTGCATGGGCAAATTCGTCTGCCATTTTAAGTTTTAAAGGATTTCTGCCGCCTACAATTACTCTTGCTCCTTTTAACTTTGCAAGACGTGCAAACATAAGCCCTATTGGGCCTATTCCAATAATTCCGACAGTATCTCCTTCTTTTATTCCTGTTCTTTCAACTCCGTGGACAACATTTGCAAGCGGTTCACAAAACGCAGCTTTGTCAAAACTCAGGTAATTTGGAATAATAATAGTGTTTTTTTCAACAATTCTTGCAGGAACCGTAATATATTCAGCATATGCTCCGTTGAGCAAATCAAGATTTTCGCACAAATTATATTCTTCCCGTCTGCAATAAAAACATTTCCCGCAGGGAGCGGAATTTGCTGCAACAACCCTGTCGCCGACTTTTACATTAGTAACACCGCGGCCGACTTTATCTACAATGCCGGCAAATTCGTGGCCGAATCCTGATGGAATATTTTTAATCAACACCGGATGACCGCGGCGGAATGTCTTTACATCTGTGCCGCAGGTCAATGCAGACATAACCTTAACTACAATCTCACCATCTTCGGGAGGTTTGACCATTACGTTTTCGAGTTTTATATTCTGTGGGCCGTAGTATTGAATTGCTCGCATAAAATTCTGTTCCTTTTTAATTCATTGTTATGTAGGCTTTCATAATTTTGTTAGCTACAGTGTCATCAAAAGCTTTTTGAATATCATCAAACTTATACGGAGTGGAAATTCCTTTTACATTAACTTTACCGTCTTTTAAAAGCTGTAAAGAGTCTTTTAAATCCGCCGGGGATGGCGAGTAGCTTCCAAGAACAGTAAGTTCCCTATAATATATTTCGTTATTCGGATACCCGAAATTTTGCGGAGTACTTGCAAAAACCAAAATCGTTCCGCCGTTTCTGACAGATTTTAAAGCTGTGTCAATAGCCTTATCCGAACCTGATGTCATAAATATGGCGTCTGCTTCAAGTCTTTCCGGCAAATCCTTAACGTGATAGGCATCTATACCAAGGTTTTTAAGAAAATCTATTCTTTCAGTTATCAGATCACATCCTATTACATCCATTCCGAAAGCGTTTAATGCCTGTGACATAAGTATCCCGATAGAACCCAGTCCAATAACTAAAACTGTAGAATCTTTTCTCAAATTTGCGCGTTTTACAGCTCTAACACAGCAGCCTAAAGGTTCGTAAAAAGAGGCTTCGATTTCTGTTAAGTTTTCAGGGATAAGATATGCAACATTCTGCAAATGTTCTTCTGATACATATACAAGTTCGCTGAAACCTCCAGGACGAATGTTTGTCCCTTTGAAATGAGTACACATCGAAACATTCCCGTTTAAGCAGTATTTGCATTTGCCGCATGGTATATGGTGTGAAGTTATTATCCTGTCACCTGTTTTAAAATTAGTATTGGATTTTATATCAACTATTTCTGCAACAATTTCGTGTCCCAGAACAGTTCCGTCAGGAGAGATGTGTTCTCTCAATTTAACAATATCGGAACCGCACAAACCGCAGCCCAAAACTCTTACAATTGCGCCGTCTCTGTCTTCCAGTGTAATATCAGGAACTTCTTTTACTACAATTTTCCCTTTTTCAATAAAAGCCGTCTTCATAACATATAGATTTTAGCATAAAGATTTTCTCTTGTTAAGTAAATATTGTTAGGGATTTATATAGCAAATTTCACATTTACATAACCTGTTATCTGTCTGAGGCAGGACATTATAACGCTGCGCTCTGTGTGATGCAAAGGAAATATTATTTTATATAGTTTGTTATCACACTGCGTGCATGTTCGCCTGACTCACCTTACGGTGAGTAATATTATGTCATTCTGAGGCTGAATGCCGAAGAATCTAGTGCAAACTCCCCATCCCAGCCTTCCCCAAGTAGGGGAAGGAGTAAGTGCGCTGCGTTGTCCTTAGCAGCGCTTAAAGATTTCGTTTGCGAAGCAAACGGAACAAATATCCATTCGGTCAAAGCGATGCCTTAGGCAGCGCAGAAATTAATTGCGTGTTTCCTTTTCTTTGGTTCGTTTCTTTTCCTTTGCCTCGCAACCAAAGGAAAAGAAATGAACATGAAGAGAAGCTTTGTATCAAAACAAAAGGTTCTGTATTATGATGCTATTTTGAAAAGTTTTGGCGGAGGTTCTATATAACTCCCATATTGTTAAAATTTAGGTTTTGCAAAAGTTAAAAATACCCTTGCGGATTAGTGAAAATACTTATATAATATATATATGATAAGGATTAAGCAGCTTAACTGTTTTGATATTCCGAAAATCAGAAAAATGGCAGAGTACCTGGGCTGCGACGACAGCGACCGTTTTTCCAAAGAGTTGAGAAATGAAGCTGTGAGGACTGTTCATACACTGTTTCCTTTAAAATATAAGTTTTTGCCCGAATCATATATTTTGCTGGAAAAAGATGAAATTCTCGGGATGATTACTGTTTTGCCGACAATGGGGAACCCTTATAAAATCAATATTACGCGTCTTATTTTTAAGAATAATCTCTATGATGTCGGCAAGCAGCTTGTTGATTTTGTTGTTGCAAGATACGGGGCAAAAGGGGCAACTTCATTTTCTGTGACGATTGACGAATCTCACGAAGAATTGTTTGGTTTATTCTTAAATCAGTGCGGTTTCAGACACTGTTCCTCCGAAAATCTCTGGAAAATAGAAAATTTCCAATATCAGGATATTCAACCGGCGCATTTCAGAGTTTGCCAAAATTCCGATGCGAAAAAGGTAAGCGATTTGTATAACGGCGAGCTGAATTCTCTTTATAAACCTTCTTTAACCAGAATAAAAACGGAATTTAGGGAGCCATTTTTTGAGGGTATAACTAATTTCTATAAAAACCGTTATGTTTTGGAAGAACCGCTTCATAAAAGAATTATTGCTTATCTTTCAATAATGACAAGCGATAACAGAAACTTTATCCTGGATTTAACAACAAATAACGGCTACGATATTTCATATGACGAAATCCTTTCATTTGCAATGAATGAAATAGCCTCACACAAAACCTTATTCTATGCATTTGTAAAACAAAAAAAATATACAAAAAATTCTGATAAATTTGAAGATTATTTAAAAAATAAAAACTTTAACTGTATTCAAACCCAAAATATTTTGGTTAAAGACCTGTATAAACCAATCAGACAAAAAGAAAATATTTTAAATGTATTTATTTTTGGAGAAAACGGAATTACTGCAAACTAAAAAGCAAACCTTCAAAAGGTTTGCTTTTTAGCTTATTATTCTTCTCCGACTCTCTTACCGCTTCCGGCATCTCCATCATGCTGTCTGAGTACCGGCCGACTGCCATCCATTTCACATTTGTAAACATTCCCTTTGCTAAATTCGGTAGTTGCTCCGCTTCTGGTTGTGCAGCTGATACATTTATATTTAAGATTCTCAGAATCTGCACTATCCATTTTTTGGAATGTATATATATTACCGGATGCAGTTGTAATAGTAAATTCTTTTGGTGCCTTGTTGGCCTCTGAATCTTTTTTGGTAACATTAACAGTACCTTTGATAGGTTTTGTCTTATCGTTACCGTTAGCATCAACATCTCTGCAATCCGTATTGAATGCCACATTCCAGTCATATGTATCAGGTGTTTCCTCTTTAGGCTCTTCAGTTTCTTCCGGTTTCGGAGTTGTGACAGAAGCTGCAACAGGTTTACTTGTGTTAATTTTAGCTGCCAAATCTTGATTCTGTTTCGTCAAATCGTTAACCTTGTCTGTCAACTCTTCTATTTTATCAAGTAATGATTGGTTATTGTTATTATTACTATTATTAGTGTTTATTGGTGCACCTTGTTCAGCTTTCTTATTGCCGACACCAAATAGGTTTAAAATTCCGCCTAATAAGCCGGTGCCTAATCCGAGCCAGCCAAGCCAGCTCATTTTGTTGCTGGATTGCGGCGGAGGAGGCATTTGCGGGGAAGCCCAAGCATCGCCCCAGCCTCTGTAAGAGGTCTGTGCACCATAGAAATTGTTTTGAATATATGTTTTATGTACACCGCCTGACGAGAAACCGTTCCATTGTCCTGGGCGGAATGCCTGGCGTGACATTGGACGGCTGATTTGTCTGGGTTGGTTTGTTATCCTGTTGTACGTCATATATCGACCTCTTTTATACTCTCTTGTATATATAAAGTATATATTATTTAAATAATTGCCTTTTTGGGGTATATACTCTTAATATTTCTTTACAAATGTCTGAAAGCTATGCTGTGCTTTATTAAAGGATAGTTAATATCAGATAAAATATCCTCTTTTTTCATAATCTTATGAGAAAAAGTATATATTTATCAGCTTATTTTTTTATTAAAGTCTTGTCCGCCGACTATTTTTAAATGTCTGTTTGCACCTTCTCCGATACTTTTACTTGTCAAATTATGTTGTTCAACAAGTTCGTGCTGGAGTTTTCGGATATGCTGATTTTGCGGCTGGAGTTCTATGTGCTCGGCACCTGCCAGGATTTTGTTTATTGCGGCTTTTGCTTCATCCAATGCCCTTTCTGCGTCATCATAATATCCTTGGAGTGTTTCCGATGCTTCTGTTATTTGAAGGGCATCTTTTAAAACTTTTTGAATTTGTGCCATTGAATTCGTTTTAACAAAAAATACCTGAAGTCTGTAATCGTTTGCTGTACTAAGAACTTTTGCTCCGCCTTTTGCAAAATTTTTGTGTGCAATTACAATATCTGCTTCATCCAGGTTTCTTGTAATTTCTGCATTTAAATCAAGGCGTTCTATAACTTTTTCAACAATTGTTCTTGATACGGCATATAAATATATCTTTTTAAAGTTCTTAACCTCATCAACATACTTTTGTCTTGAAAAAGAATATTTCAAGCTGTCTGACGGATTTATTTTCTGTTCAAGCGCATTTATCTGTTCCGTAATTGAAGGTTCCGGTTTGTGTTCCATTACAGGTTTTGGTTCTTCTACATAAGTTTTGTCAACTTTTCTTATTTCCGGTCTTATCGGCCAGCCTCTTAATATATAATCAACGGCTTCCGCTGTATCTTTGTATACAGCCAGTGTGTTTCTGTCCAAAATTTCTATTACGATATCGAATGTCGGCTGTTTTTCTCTTTCCAGAACTGTTTTTTGGGAAGCACGGCGTCTTGCTTCATCATCTCCAAGTGTTACTGATTGAACACCGCCCACCAAATCGGATAATGTCGGGTTTTTGATAAGGCTCTCCAGTGAATTTCCGTGTGCTGTCGCTATAAGCATAACTCCGCGTTCTGCAATTGTACGCGCAGCCTGAGCTTCTTCTTCTGTTCCTATTTCATCGACTACAATAACTTCCGGGGTGTGGTTTTCTACCGCTTCTATCATGATATCTTTTTGATACTGAGGCTGGGAAACCTGCATTCTTCTGGCATGCCCGATTGCAGGATGCGGCGTGTCACCGTCGCCTGCAATTTCATTTGATGTATCTACAACAACAACGCGTTTTCCCAATTCATCAGCTACAAGACGGGAAATTTCTCTTAATTTTGTTGTTTTTCCGACTCCGGGACGCCCAAGAAAGAGAATACTTTTGCCCATCATACAAAAGTCCTTTATACAAGCAATTGTCCCCGTAACAACTCTACCTATTCTGCAAGTAAGACCAATAACTTTTCCCTGTCTGTTTCTTATTGCACTTATTCTGTGGAGTGTTCCGGGGATCCCTGAACGATTATCCGATGTAAAATCCTGAATTCTCTGGGTAATATACGATATATCTTCTTCTGTTACAGTTTCATCACCCAAATATTCTATCCGCCCGCCCGAATGTCGGACTTCAGGGGTTCTGCCTATGTCAAGAACAATTTCTATCACATCCTCCATCTGGTCATAAGATATATGCTTCCTGACTTTGTCGGGCAAGACCGCCACCAATCGGTCTAAATCATTTTGAAACTGTAAGTTACTCATTTTCCTGCGCCTTTCTATTTTGCTATATCTATATATACAAAATAACTATTGGCTTATTTATGTTGGAATTCAACTATCTCCATGTATATTATACCACTTTTTAAAAATATTCACTCAATCTTTGGTATTACATATGTAGTAATCTTTACAAAAATTTACTTTTTGGGGTGTCAAAAGTGTTGATATTACACGCTTTTAGAAAACCTGTCAAAAATTTTCAAAATATAATGTTATAAATTTTCTAAAAGTTGGTATAAAATTTGCTTCAACTGATTTACATTTCTTAATTTAATTTAGAAAATTCATATATTTATACTAGCCTTTTACAGCAAAAATGTTATATAATATAAATAAGATATTATACTGATTATTATTATAAATAAGAATAGAAGGGTGTTAAAATGAACAAAAACAAAGCTATTACATTGGCAGTTATGATGTTATTTATGACATACGGTGCAGCTATCGCAGTTCCGACCGGGCCTTTTGGGTATGACCTGCAAAAAGATATGCACAGAGATACTCAAAAAAAGGAAGAACCTAAAAAAGAAGAAAAAACTGATATAAATACTTCTGCAGTACCGGTCAGACCAACATCTGCCAAGCAGTTTTATTCATTTATTCCTATCAAGGATTTGTATACAACTAATATTGATACGGAAGCATATTATGCTAATCCGTCTATCAACAGCGCTATTGCCAAGTATAAGAAGGGCAACTATACCGGTTGTCTGCAGGAATTATACTCATTTATAAAGAAACACCCTAGCGATGCCTATGCTTACTATTACATGGGAATGGCTTATACAAAACTTGGTGAAAACCAGCTTGCCGCAAAGTGTTATCAAAAATCAATCAATTGTAATGCAAAAGGACAGCTGCTGGAGCAGGCTCTGAAGGGAAGAGATTGTATTTTGGGCGGAGCTTATTGTCATGCCTTTGATGCTTATCCTGCTTCCGGTGACGGTGCAAATTCACTTGATGCATTTATTAATGCGCCTTATACAGGAAACGGCTTCTCCCCTGAACTGGAAAAACAATTCCAGCAGGATAAACTGCGCTCAATCCAGAAACAAATGAACAGAAAAGATGAATTAGATGAAAACGATATTGAAAAAATGCAGGAGTTCCAAAATAAATCAGAAGGCTTTATAGGAGAAAAACTTGCAATGGCAGCAGATGTAAGTTCTGAACCGACTGATGCAGAAGTTTTGGAAGCCATTGATGTCTTGAAACGTGCCGGATTGAATATCTCTGCAGAAACAGCAAAAGATGCAGTAAATAATTTAAACACCTCTGATTTACTGCCTAGCCAGCAGATGCAGCAGCTAAATATGATGCTCGGCGGAAATTCCAATAACAACAACGATGCTATGATGAATATGCTTCCTCTTATGATGAACGCAAACAATAACGGGCAAAAAATTGATCCGCAGGTAGTTCAATCTATGATGATGAATTCAATGATGAATAGTCTGAACAGTATGGACACAAATGACAATAAATAATTTATATCAAAAAGCTTTAGATGAAATGTTGACAGCCTCATCAGATGACTGTCAACATTTTTTTGTCGAAAATAATTGTGTACTGGAGCTTGCATATTGGGAGCTGCTTCATAAAAATCCCCAAAAAGCTGCTAAAATATTTGAAACTATAGCAGATAAAGATATAAGGGCTCATTGGGGAATTTTTGTTTCTCATCTTGTTCAGGGGGAAGCTCATGGCTATCCTACATATTTTGAGCTTAGAAACTTTTTTGAAATTGATTTAGATTTATTTTTTACATATTACCTTGGCAACTATATAGAAAATATTATACGGTATGCAGACTGGCTGTTTACTATAAATCCCGAAGTATTAAAATTTATCGGACGCTCATTTCTGGTAAACGGGTATGATAAGTATGGACTGTTATTTTTAAAACAGGCGCGGGAATATTTTTTTAATGACCCTGAAATGCATTATCTTCTTGCAGAATATTATACAAAAGAAAATGATATTGAAAACGCACAGAAAGCTATAAAAAATTGCTTGAGTATACTGCCGGCATATTTCCCGGCATTAACTCTGCAAAAAAAGTTAAAATTAAATTGTAAAAAATAAATGTTTATGCTACACTTGTATTACTTTTTACAAGCCCCCTAAGGAGAATTAAGATGATTATTATAATGGAACGCAATGCAACAAAGGTTCAAATTCAGCGTGTGATAGATTTTTTAAAGGACAACGACTTTCAGGTACGCCGTAATGTTGGAGAAATTCATACTGTAATTGATGCTATAGGTGATAAAACAACAATTACTCCAGGCAGGCTTGCTGCATTTGAGGGGGTAAAAGAAGTTAAGGTTATACGAGAACCTTTCAGACTTGCTTCCAGGGACAGAAATCCGGAAGATACCGTCATAGAATTTAAAAACGGTGTAAAAATCGGCGGTAATAATAAACCTGTATTTATGGTAGGGCCGTGTTCCGTTGAAGCTGATTATGACGGGCTGTTGGAAATTGCAACCGCCGCAAAAGAAATGGGATGTGAATTCTTACGCGGAGGAGCTTTTAAGCCGAGGACATCTCCTTATGATTTTCAGGGGTACGGAGAAAAGGCTTTGCAGTTTATGAAGCGCGCAAGTGAAGCAACAGGTCTTTTGACAGTAAGTGAAGTTATGGATGCCAGTGATTTGCCGATGATGCTTGATTATATTGATGTTTTGCAAATTGGTGCAAGAAATGTGCAGAATTTTAAATTGCTTCACGCTGTCGGTAAATGTAATAAACCTGTAATTTTGAAACGCGGGCTTGCAAGCACGATAAGAGAATTTCTTCTTGCAGCTGAACACATAATGTATAACGGTAATATGCAGGTGATTTTGTGTGAACGCGGGATAAGAAGTTTTGATAATGCATTTACAAGGAATGTTATGGATATAGCATCAATTCCTGTAATAAAAAAATACTCTCATCTTCCGATAATTATAGATCCGAGCCATGGAACAGGCCAGAGATATTTAATTGAACCTTTGGCAAAGGCCGGTTTGGTTGTCGGGGCTAACGGAGTTATGATGGAAATACATAATGACCCTGAAAATGCGCTTTCTGACGGGAAACAGAGTTTGCCTCTTCCTATGTTTAAAGAGGTTATGACAAGAATTAATAAATTTACAAATAACCTCCGCTATGAAGAACAATGTTTGTCGGCTAATGTAAAATAAATTTGTTCCGGTTTCTGCTTTCAAGTTCTCATTTATGGTATAATGAATGTAGAAAACGGGGTAAGATTATGAAAAGAGCTATAGTTATTGTAATTGATTCTATGGGTATCGGTGCAATGGATGATTGCAGAGATTTCGGCGATGTTCCGGAATGCAATACCCTGAAACATGTTTGTGAATATAATAATGGCTTGCATGTTCCCAATTTGGCTAAAATGGGGTTAGGTAATATTCAGGATTTTCAGGGAATTGATAAAACAGCCGAGCCTGTTGCAAGATATGGAACAATGACTGAAAAATCAAAGGGCAAGGATACTACAACCGGCCATTGGGAATTTATGGGGCTTATTAACGAAAAGCCATTTGCGACATTTCCGCATGGATTCCCGGAAGAGCTCATAAATAAATTTATAGAAAAAACCGGGTGCGGCGGCGTGCTTGCGAATATTCCGGCAAGCGGTACTGCTATTATAGAAAAACTTAATGACGAACACCATTCTACTAAATTTCCGATTGTTTATACCAGTGCGGACAGTGTTTTTCAAATTGCACTTGATACGGACTTGATTCCGCTGGAAACTCTTTATAAATGGTGTGAAATTGCAAGAAAAATTCTTGATGAAGGGGATTACAATGTGTCACGTGTGATTGCCAGACCATACAAAATTATTGACGGTAAACCTGTCAGAATATCAAAAGACAGACGAGATTACTCTATGGTGCCTAAACATACTCTGCTTAACGAAATAAAGGACAAAGGCGGAAAAGTGATAGGTATCGGAAAAATTGAAGATATTTTTTCAAAAGCCGGTATTACTCATGCCATTCATACAGGTTCAAACAAAGAAGGACTTGAATTAACACTGAAAGCAGTTAAAAATGAACTTGATTTAAAAAAGATTGCTTATCCTGATTATTCTGAGCAAAATGTTGATTTTGAATTGATTTTTACAAATCTTGTTGATACTGATATGCTTTACGGTCACAGAAATGATCCGGTTGGTTATGGCAAGGCCATTGAAGAAATTGATACATATCTGCCGGCTGTTATTGATGGTATGACGAATGATGACTTGTTGATAATTACGGCTGACCACGGGTGCGACCCTTGTGTGGAAGGTACTGATCATACAAGGGAGAAAGTTCCTGTGCTTGTTTATGATAAGAGCAATACCGGCGGTGATTTAGGCATTCTGACCGGTTTTGACAATGTGGCGAATTTTGTAAAAGACTGGATATTTTAAATTGTTTGTTGTATAATCTTTTTTGTGAAGAAATTCATGTAATGTAACAAAGTATAAGGAGAATTAAAATGAGTGTAAAAGTTACTGATGATTGCATTTCTTGCGGCGCTTGCGAATCAATTTGCGACGCAGTATTTTCAATTGAAGATAAAGCAGTAGTTAACGAAGCTAACGTAGCTGATAACATGGATTGTGTTAAAGAAGCTGCTGATGCTTGCCCGGTTGGCGCTATTGTTGTTGAATAATTAATTTTTAGAACACAAAAAGCCGGCGTAAAAACGCCGGCTTTTTTGTATGTGTAAAATACTAAGTGTCTTCGGTTTACAGCCTCACCTGACCGATACGGGGTCACACGGCTCATACTTCGCCGGTTTCATGCGTAAGAATGACATAACTCCCCATCCCAACCTTCCCCAAGCAGGGGAAGGAGTATAAGCGCTATGTTCCCATAACATAGGTTATGAAAGTAGACTTGCAAAAAGTGTGAACATAGTTTATACTAAAGGAAAAAGGAGGATATGAACATGCTAAAGTCAATAATAGCGCGGGAATACCGGGGGGGGGGTATCTACATCTAAGGTATTACAAGGGTTTGAGCCTATTGGCCATTGCGGCAAACCTGTAATTTTAAGGATTAAAGAACAATATGTCATTCTGAGGGCTTTAGCCCGAAGAATCTCATGTAATAGGAGATCCTTCGGATTTCATCCTCAGGATGACCGTGTTTTAAAGAAAAAAGCGGCGTTTACACTAGCGGAAGTGCTTATAACTTTAGGTATAATAGGGATTGTAGCTGCGATGACGCTTCCTATGTTGATTCAGAATTATCAGAATAAGATTGTTGAAACAAGGCTGGCAAAGTTTTATTCAATATTTAATCAGGCTATTAAGCTTGCAGAGGTTGAACATGGCCCCCAAGAATACTGGTGGGAAGATGCAAGCGGTGTGGAACTGGATGAAGACGGGAATCCTATTGAGAGTACTGCAAATATTGATATCTGGTTTAAAAAATATTTGAATCAATTTATGCTTATTAAAAAAACTATAAAAACAGATGGTGAAATTATTTACTATTTGAATGACGGCAGTGCATTTCAATTTGGTACGAACTTTGCGGCTTCTAGTACACATAGTGCAAGAGAATTGCGATTTTATCCGGGCGGTTATGATAGGTGTAAAAAAGCGGGATTTATAAATGGTGTATGTAAATTCCAGTTTGAATGGTGCCCGACATGTGAAGGTACTTATTGGAAATATCATTATAAACGAGGTTTGGAACCTGCAAAGTTTAATTGGGATGGTAATCCAAGAACATTATATACTGATGCTCAGCGAGGTTGTAAGCTTCCGGCTTCCGAATACGGTATTGGTGCTTATTGTACAGCTATTATTCAACTGAACGGGTGGAAAATCCCGAAAGATTATCCTTATAAAGTCAGACCTTAATAAAAAAATCCCCGGGGCTTCATTCCGGGGATTTTTATAGTTAAACTTATTAATAATCGCTATTTTGTGCGTAATCTTCTTCATCTTTCATTGCAGAAAGATCGTCTTTATAAACGGCATCAAAGTCGTCAGGCATAAGATCCGGTTCCGGCCAGATTGTATCATTATCAAACCTGCAGGCATTTATGTTATATGAACCAGTTAAGTCTGAATTACTTAAATTAGTTTCAGAAAAAATACAACCCGCCAAATCTGCATCGGTAAAATTGCAATATGTCATTTCTGCATAACTGCAATCAGCACCATTCAGCGAAGCTTCTGAAAAGTCACTCTCAAGAATCTTTGCACGTGTGAAATCGACTGATGTTAAATCTGCCCCTGTAAAATTAACAAGAGAAATACTGCAGTCTGCAAAAGAACTTGAATTTAAATCAACATTTGAAAAGTCAATTTCATTAAAACTCATTCCGGAAAAATCGACTTCGCTTAAATCGACTTCTTCCTGTTCAAGTTTCCATTCGTTAAATTTTTCAGGATGTTTTTCTAATAATTCGACTAATTCTTCTTTTGTATAATCTATCATCTATATTCTCCTTGTAGAATTTTAATTTATTAAATCTGTTTTTAGTGCAAGTAAAACCGCCTGGGTTCTGTTTGTAACTTTTAGTTTTTTAAATATACTGTTAAGATGGGTTTTTACCGTTACTTCCCGAAGTACAAGTTTTTCTGCAATTTCTTTGTTGTTTGCCCCTTGAGCAGCCAGCTGCAGTACATCTTTTTCTCTTGCCGTAAGTGTGGTTTGTTCAGGTGAAGGGGCACTGTTGTCCGGTTTCTTTCCTCCGGCCGGGAGGGATTTTTGCCAGCTTGTGCGTCGTAACAGAGCTTCCATTCGCGCCAGAAGATTTGGCAGGATAAACGGTTTTACGATATAATCGTCAGCTCCGATTTTTAAACCGGATATCATTTTCTGTTCTTCATTTACTGCTGTTAACATTATAACAGGAATATACTGATTTTTAGAATTTTTCCTGATATTTTTTAAGGTTTCCCAGCCATCCATTTTGGGCATCATAACATCAAGTAAAATTAAATCATACTTATTGTTTTTTAAAAGACTAAGAGCCTGCAGCCCGTCTGTTGCCGTTGTCACATTATAGCCGTAAAACGGGAGTGCATCTTTTAGATATTTTGGATTGTCATCTACAATAAGTATGCTGGTTTCTGACATTTGTTACCTTTATACAATTTTGTATTTAAGAGCTTTTAATGCTGCCTGGAGGCGGTCGTCTACTTCCAGTTTTTGAAGAATATTAGCAACGTGTGCTTTTGTTGTATTTATGCTTATAACAAGAATTTGTGCGATTTCCATGTTGCTGTAGCCTTCTGTCATGAGTTTTAAAATTTGTGATTCGCGTGCTGTTAAATCGTATTGCTTGCTGTTATTTTCATTGTCAATTACAGGGGATGTCGTAGTTGCTTTCAATACGATATGCGCAATACTCGGGTCAAACCAGGCTGCACCGTCTGCAACTGATTGCACCACCTGTATAAGTCTTTGCGGGTTAATTTCTTTTGAGCAATATGCGTTAGCACCTGCTCTTAAACTGTTCAAAACTTCTTTTTCATCATTAT
>CALUUU010000040.1 GCA_944324035.1 Candidatus Gastranaerophilales bacterium | reverse complement strand
CATAAATGATACTTTTGCATTAAAATGATACCGATAACACAAATTATGTAACTAATTGCTTGACATGTACAATTGCGAAACGCGCAGCGTTGAAGCAATCCATAAAATACCTTCAAATGTGTTTAGGCTGGTATATCAAAACGCAAAAGAAACATAATCTCCTGGATTGCTTCGCATTCGCTCGCAATGACACAATACGTCATTCTGAGGGCTTTAGCCCGAAGAATCTCGTGTAAAAAAAGATCCTTTGGATTTCATCCTCAAGATGACAGGCAACTGCATTGCGGCGGTTCACTTTGTAAGGATGACGCTGTTTTGAACTTTTGGGTAGAACTTGCAATATAACTCTGACGTATAAGCAGAATTATGTCAAATTGCATATCAAATATGTTTAATATATAATCTAAAATATAGTGAAATTAAATAATAAGGATTAAAAGATTATGCTAGGCGGAAATGAGATTAGAGATTTATATTTACATTACTTTAAAGATAAACATCAGCACACAATCGTGGAAAGTTCAAGCCTTGTGCCGGACAATCCAACAGTACTTTTGACAACGGCCGGTATGCTTCAGTTTTTACCGATATTTTTGGGAATTCAAAAATCTCCTTACGACCCGCCGCGTGCAGCGTCCTGTCAAAAATGCGCCAGAGCAGGCGGAAAAGATTCTGACATAGAAAATGTCGGGAGAACTCCGCGCCATCATACTTTCTTTGAAATGCTCGGAAATTTTTCATTCGGCGATTATTATAAAAAAGAAATTATTCCGTGGGCTTGGGAATTTGTAACAGAAGTTTTAAAACTCGATAAATCAAGACTATGGATAACAATTTACGAAACAGACGATGAAGCTTTTGACATATGGAGAAGCGTTGGAGTTCCGGCAGAAAGAATTATCAGAAAAGGGAAAAAAGATAACTTTTGGGGGCCTCCGGGCGCATCAGGTTCTTGCGGGCCTTGTTCCGAAATACACTATGATTTAGGTGAAGAATATAAATGTGATGACCCGCGCGGATGCGGTATTGCAACATGTGAATGCGACAGATGGGTTGAAATCTGGAACCTCGTATTTACTGAACTTTATCAGGATGAAGAAGGCAACCAGTCACCGCTTGAAAAGAAAAACGTTGATACCGGAATGGGACTTGAACGTATTGCAATGGTTTGCCAGGGTGTGGCTTCAACTTTCGAAACAGACCTTTTAAGACCTATATTGGACAAAGTTTCAGAGATGTCCGGCGTTCCTTATAAAAAATCTGAAAAAACCGACATTTCATTAAGAATAATCACTGATCACGCAAGATGTGTAACATTCCTGATTTCAGACGGCGTAATCCCCGGAAATGAAGGAAGAAGTTACGTTCTTAGAATGATTTTACGCCGTGCACTGCGTCATGGTAAAATATTAGGAATGGATTTGCCGTTCCTTTATAAGCTTGTTGATGTTGTTATCGAAAATTACGGCAAAGCTTATCCTGATTTAGTTAAAAATAGAGAAAAAATTATTGATACAATTAAAAAAGAAGAAGAAAGATTTGCAAAAACTCTTGACCGCGGGTATAAGCTTCTTGATGAATTCATCTCTAACAAAAAAGATATTGACGGTGAAAGCGCATTCAAATTGTACGATACATTCGGCTTCCCGCTTGAACTTTCAAAAGAAATTGCGGCTGAAAACGGCTTAAATATTGATGAAGAAGGTTTTAAACGCGCAATGCAGGAACAAAAAGACCGTGCAAAAGCTGCAACCGCCAAAATCAGCGTTACAGGCGATATGAAGTATGCCAAAGTTGAGGAACAAGTCGGCTCAACCGATTTTATCGGATATGAAGAAAACGAATGCAACGCAAAAATTTTGGCAACCATAGAGGGTGACGGCTATACCGATATAGTTCTCGACAGAACTCCTTTCTATGCGGAATGCGGCGGACAAATCGGCGACAGCGGTATTATTGAAAACAGTAATATGAAAGCCGAAGTGCTTACAACATTTAAGGTCAACAAATTATTTGTACACCGTTCAAAATTAATTAACGGTGAAATCACAATCGGCGAAACTGTTCAGGCAATGATTGATATTCCAAAACGTGAAGAAATACGACTTCACCATACATCAGCTCACCTTCTGCAGGCAGCTTTGATAAAAGTCCTTGGAGATGAGGTTAAGCAGGCTGGTTCCCAGGTTGAAGAAAATCGTATGAGATTTGACTTCACATTCTCCCGTGCGGTAACTCCGGAAGAACTTTTTAAAGTCGAAGAAATTATGAATAACTGGGTTGCAGAGGCTCTCCCTGTAGTAACCGATGTAATGGATATTGAGCAGGCAAAACTTACAGGAGCAACAGCACTGTTCGGAGAAAAATATGACGATATAGTAAGAGTTGTTTCTATCGGTAAAAATCCTTGCATATCAAAAGAATTTTGTGCCGGTACTCACGCAAGAAATACAAAAGACCTGCGTCTTGTAAAAATAGTTACAGAAGGTGCAATTGCGGCCGGAACAAGACGTATAGAACTTGCAGTAAGCAAAGCCGCATTTGACTTTATGAACGCAAAAGTTAAAGAAATGGATAAACTTTCTCTAATGTTTAAAACTCATTACGATGAAGTATTTGAACGTGTAGAAAAACTTGCTGCAGAAAACAAAGAACTCCAAAAAGAAATCGAAAAACTTCAGGAAGAAAATACACGTGCAAAATTTGCAACCTTCATTTCAAAAGCTCAGGATATCGAAGGCGGTAAATTATTTATAACAAAAGTAACAGAAATTAAACCGCTTGCCCTGAAAGTCGGCATGGAATTTTTATCCCAAAAACTCGGAGAAAGTATAATTGTACTTGCCTCAGATAAGACAGTAGCAGTGAAAGTTTCCGATAGTTTTGTGAAAAAAGGTGTAAATGCCGGAAAAATTGTCGGGGAAATTTCAAGAGCAACCGGAGCAAACGGCGGCGGGCGCCCGAACTTTGCCCAGGGCGGGATAAAAGATGCCTCAAAACTTGATGAAATCTTACCGAAGATTGAAAAGGAATTAAAATAAAACGACAAGAGGCAGTTAACCATACTGCCTCTTTTAAAATATATTATGAAGAAATTTTTAATCGGATTACTTGACTGGATATATAAAAAGAAGTGCTATTTTTGCAAGAGTTCAAAAGAATGCGTAAAAATGTGTTCAAATTGTTATGACACTCTGGAGTACTTACCGGTTAAAGTGAACAGGGTTATTGATGATAAAAAAGTATACTGCGCCGGAGTTTACGAGAAAAATCTGCAAAAACTAATCCGCGGGCTAAAATACCACAACCAGCCGGATTTGGCGTATTATCTTGCAAAATTTATGGGTGGCTACTGGCAAAATATTACAGAAGATAAAGACTTTCAAATTGTTCCTGTTCCAATCTTTGAAAAACGGAAAAAGAAACGCAAATACAATCATATGGAACTTGTCGGAGAAGAGTTTGCAAAACTCACAGGCTGCAAATACAATCCAAACTTAATCAAAAGAATTAAAGACACAAAACCTCAATATAACCTCAAAAAACCTGAAAGAATTGAAAATCTTAAAAACGCGTTTGAGGTAAATCCAAACCGGTTAATGACCGGCAAAATTCTTTTGATAGATGATATTTGTACAACCGGCTCAACTTTTGAAGAGATGATTAAAGAATTGCAAAAACATAATATAAATGATATAGTGTGTTTTACGGCAACTACCCCGTTTGGAGAATAGATGATTTTAAAAGAGTTTTCAACATATTTAAAACAATTTGATGATGATATTACACGAAACAAAACAACGGCCCCAAAAGTTTTGTGTAATTGGGTTAAACATGTAATCAATAAAAATCCAAAAAATCACGCGGATAAAATTGTGCATAAAGAAATTATGCTTGCAGAAAACAAATGCGGGGATTTTCTGATTGTTGGCAAATCAGAAAGCGGCAGGGTACTTGTCAATGCTCTGTATAATTATGCACTTAGTTATGAAAACTTTCTAATGAGCCGCTGGCTTGAAAATAAAAAACCAAAAGATTTTAATATAAGCAATCAGGAGAATTAATTATAGCCGTATGATTAATTTTAAATCTTTATTGTTGTTTTTACAATAACTATACCATATTGAGAAAAAAGGAGAGTTATAATGAAAACATCAATATTTCAGGCACCGGTCTGCGAAATGAAAGAATTAAACAATCTGTTTATTGAAATGACAGCACACAATTGTAACCAGCACTGCAAACACTGCTACATTTATTTCCCGCTTTCAAAACAAATAAAAGACTTCATTCAGATTGATACCGTAAAAAAAGCTCTTAATGATACCACAAAAGAAAATATACAATGCATCTACCTAACCGGCGCAGAACCAATGACTCATCCTGATTTTAATACTATTTTAAGGCTGTGCCTGAAACGCTCAAATGTATGCATCTGCACAAACGGCAGCTTTATTAATGAAAAAAAAGCAAGATTTCTTAAACGTGTTGAAGACGAAAGCAGCTTTGAAATAATATTCAGATTAAGCATAGATCATTACGATGAAATAAAAAATGATAACATAAGAAGCCGCGGCTCATACCGGCAGGTCATTCACGCCGTAAAAAACCTTGTTAAATACAATTTCAATCCGATTTTGTGCATTACAAATTACTACAAAGAAGATGAAAATATATTGAAAGAAAATTTTAAATTAATTCTTGCCAAAAACGGATTTAATGCTAAGGACAGAAATATTGTAATTAATCAATGGTACGATAAAACAGACAAAGAACCTCCGGAATCGGAAGCAGCGCGTGAGATTTCACCTGATTGTGAATGCGGAAGAATTTTGACTACAAAAGGAATATACAGCTGTCCTTTTTTATCTAATGATCACAGAGGCAGATGCGGGTCGGATTTTGCAGATTATTCACGAAAAACAATATTGGAAACTCCATACTGCAACACCTGCCTTAAAAATAAAGGACAGGTGTTCGGAATAAACTTTTCTGATTTTAACAATTAAGCTCTTTGAGCATAGAGTTTTAATTGAAGATTAATCAAGAGAATTGTTTTATTTTTTTGATAAGGAACAATTTCAACTTTAGCAATATCAAGATAATGCTCATGTTTGTAAAGTTCCTGCATAAAATTCTTGAAATTTGTATATGTAGCAATCATTTCCATATCAAGCTTACAGACTGTATACTTGCCGGCATCGCCTTTTATAAAATTATCATCAGCCGGATCATAAGTATATCTTACAGCACGAGTCTTAATTGCATTAGAAGTAATCAAAGATAAAATTTCATTAAATTCGGAAGCAAGAACAGATTCCGGATCCATACCTGATTCAAGAGGTCTGAACAATTCTTTTCCGGTACCGGAAAGATCTGACAAAGCCTTTGTACTTTCAGGTTTTGGAGCACTAGCTTTCAGTTGTTCAAGTGTCCGTTCTTTATCAGCATAAGACTCCATTTGGGTTTTATAGTCCGTGTAACCGCCAGCAAATTCAGAAATTTTTGGAACTAACTGTGTAGCTATCAGATAGATAACAACTACAACAACCAAACCTAATAACATTATAGGCGTTTTCAAGACTGTCATCACTTCATTTTTATTTTCGTTATTTTCTCCTGCCATTATTAAATTCCTTATTTTTAAATATTACTTATTTTCCTGAATTGGCTGTTCACTTAGCAAACCTGACTGAGGCGGTTTGTTCTGATTATTATTTTGCTGCGGCTGTTGATTTTGGTTAGCGTCTTTATTTTCCCCGTTCTGATTTACAACACTCAATAACGCACTCAGTTGATCCGTAGACATATTTGTAATTTCAAAATTGTAATTTGTGTTAGGAGATGATGACACGGCTTCATCAACAGAAGCTGAAGTCATTTCCAGAGTTTGGAGCCTTAATTTTGTTCCGATTAAAGAATCTCTCATATTTTTGAAGAAAACATAAACATCTTCAACATTAGAGGCAACACCTTTGATATCAACCAGTCCATCTCCTTGGGTCATAAAATATGTAAGCCATACAGTTTTTGGAATAGCTTCTCCTGCTGCAACATAATTCATCAACTTAGAGCGATTACCCTTAACCCCATTTTCAATTTCTTTTTTTACATTGAAAACTTTGGCTCCTTGTGCAGCCTGATATTGCGCTATCTCTTCATCTATTGCTTTAATATCATTATTGACTGTATCAAGTTTTGTCTGATTAGATTCAATCATCTTAGGCAAAATCAAGAATGCCAAAAGAACAATCGGAAGCATAAGCGCAGCAGCGAAAATTCCAACGAGTTTCATCGCCGCATTTGCCGTTAAAGTAATTTCTTTTTCGCCGATATTAAAAGTACAAGATTCAGCAACAGCAGCCGCACTACTAGTACCAGGGAACTGCATGTTTAACGGATAATCCGAAGCGTCTGCAAGTGCAACACCCACAGCCTGCAAAGATATCTTGGAAGCATAATTCGGCAAAACATTCAAGCCTACAGGAATAATTCCATCCTGCTCTTTAAATGAGTTATTTTCCAAAACAGTAACAGAACTTTGAGTCTGAAGCTTTGATGCAAGCAGTGATGCACTAACCTGATCTGTATCTGACAAAATAAACAGATAGTTTGCAGGAGAGCTCATAAGTGCAATTTGAGCCGATTGATTAATTGCATTATACAGTTCGTCACCGGTAAATGATTTAACAGCCAGAGGCTCTTCATAGTAATCGACAATTGTTTTACCGGACAAGGAAACTATAGAATAACCTGCAGAGTTAATAATAAGCAGGTTCCATGTTGTATTCGGCTGCATTTGAGCTTCTGTATAACCGGCAAAATCCAATGCTCTCAATGTTGAGGTCAGAGAGTTTTCAACCCCTACTAAACTAACCTCAATAGAAGCAAGTGCTTCTCCGATAGATGATATAACAGACTTTTGAATAGCAGAATAAATAACCTGTCTTGATTCATTTCCCTGCGCCTGACTGTTTCCTGCAGACGGTACATCCTGCCAGGCAATTACAGGTTCAGCACGGCGAAAAACATATGATTGCTCAACTTCAGATTGAATACCGCCGGTAATTGAGGTATCCGGAAGAAGCAGCGGAAACTGCATAAGACCAAAACTGACAAGCGGCATATTTACAATCGCCTCACACTTCGGCCCTATTCCAAGCTCCTGCATCATCTCCTGAACAGCATCCTTAAATGCATCATAATCAGCAATATCCCTTGTAGCTTCATCATATACTAAATCTCTGACTGCATAGTTAGCAACAGAACCGGTTGCAGTATCCAGTTGAATCATTTCCAAACCAACACCGGGAGTAACAGAAAGATACATTTTTTGTTTTGGCGCCCCGGCTGACAGATTTCCTAAAAAACTCATATTCTTCTTATCCTACGTAACTAATTCCTATTTTTATTATACAATATATTTTATAGAAGATACAATTTTAACAAAAATTTACACTAAATGGAGGAAATTTTCCAAAGATGAATTATATTACCGAAATAAATAAGTTAAAGAGAGAAAAAAATGCAGTTATCCTGGCACACAGTTATCAAAATATTGAAATAGACACTGTTGCGGATTTTGTAGGAGATTCTTTATACTTAAGCAGACAGGCGGCAAAAACTGATGCAGACATGATTATATTTGCCGGAGTTTATTTTATGGCTCAAACTGCCAAAATATTGAGTCCGGAGAAAAAGGTAATACTTCCGAATGCAAAAGCCGGCTGTGATATGGCAGATATGATTAATCTTGAACAGTTAAGAGCTTTCAAAAATAAATATCTCGGAATACCGGTTGTATGCTACATAAATTCAACCGCAGAAGTAAAATCCGAGTGCGACATCTGCTGTACAAGCTCAAATGCCGTCCAGATTGTAAAAAGCTTAAATACAAATAAAGTTCTTTTTGTTCCTGACAAAAATCTTGGCAGATATGTAGAAAAAGAACTTAAAAATGTAGAAGTTATCACGTATCCCGGTTATTGCCCGGTACATGAAATAAACACTACCAATGACATTAAAGCAACCAAGGCATTATACCCGGGAGCAAAAATACTTGTACACCCGGAATGCAGAGAAGAAGTTATAGATATGGCAGATTATACGGGCAGTACAAGCGGGATCATGGATTATGTTAAAAACAGCAGCGATAAAGAATTTATAATAGTTACGGAAAGCGGTGTAATCGACAGATTAAAAAGAGATTACCCGAACAAACATTTTTATTCGATAAATAACAAACCGCTTATATGCCAAAGCATGAAACTTCTTTCTATAGAAGATATCTATAACGCTCTCAAATACGAAGAAGCTGAGATTAAAGTAGATGATGCTGTTGCAAAAAAAGCTGTAAAATGTATAAATAACATGCTCGGGGTTAACAATGGATAATATAATTTTTGGTAAAAATTCTGTTTTGGAGGCATTAGAAACAGGCGAAAGACAAATCAATAAAATACTTATTTCAAAAAATCTCCATTCAGATACAAAATTAAATAAAATAAAAGAACTTGCACAAATGAGAGGAATAATATTTCAGTTTGTTGCAAGAGAAAAATTCGCCCCTTATGCAGAATTCAATCACCAGGGCGTAATTGCTCAAATTGCACCTGTTGAATATATGGATCTTGATGATTTTTTAGAAAACCCTCATCAAAATGATTCATTAATTATCCTTGACGGAATAGAAGATTCACACAATCTTGGCGCAATTATAAGAACGGCAGTATGTGCCGGAGTAAGTGCAATTATTATCCCATCAAGACGAAGTGTACAGGTAAATTCCATTGTAGAAAAAACAAGTGCCGGTGCAGTAAATCACATTCCGATAATAAAAGTCAATAGCCTGACAAGCGCAGTAGAAAAGCTTAAAAATTCAAACTGGTGGATAATTGCAACGGATGCAGACGCAAAAGATAATTATTATGATATTAAATACAATGATATGAATTTTGCGATTATCATGGGGGCGGAACACGCAGGAGTTTCCAAATCTTTGTTAAAGTCATCGGATTTTGTTGTAAAAATCCCTATGTTAAAAAAGTTCAATTCATTAAATGTATCCAATGCACTTGCAATAATAATTTTTGAGGCAGTGCGCCAAAAACTTACAGAACAAAAATTTACAAAATGACATATTACTGTATATAATATATAATAAACTACAGGATGGAGAGCATTAATATATGAAAAAAGAAATGGAAAAATTAGGATTGATGACAGATGAAATTTCCGAAGAAGGCGTAGATTTTGCAAGCCTCCAGGAAGAAGATGACGAAGAAGATCTGCTTCACTCCGTTGAAGACCCTAAAGTTCAGGAAAGTCTGTCATCTGTTAATTCTGATGACAGTGTAAAAATTTATCTTCAACAGATAGGCAAAATTCCTTTGCTCTCAAGCGAACAAGAACTTGATGTTGCAAAAAAAATCTATGAAACCCAGAGTGACTTTTATAAGAATGTTCTTGTTAATGCCAATTTACGGCTTGTTGTAAGTATTGCAAAAAAATACATAGGCCGCGGCTTATCTTTTCTGGATTTAATACAAGAAGGAAACTTGGGTTTAATGAAAGCTGCTGGCCGTTTTGATTACACAAAAGGCTACAAATTTTCTACCTATGCAACCTGGTGGATTCAGCAGTCAATTACCCGTGCAATTGCAGATAAAGCAAGGATAATCCGGCTTCCTATTCATATGATAGAATCCCTTGGAAAAATCAGAAAAGCAACAATTGATTTGACAACAGAACTCGGGCATACTCCGACAAAACAGGAAATTGCTTACAGATTGGGGATTTCAGTTAACAAATTAACATCAATCATCAAATCGGCCCAGTCAACAATTTCTATGGAAACACCTGCAAATTCTTCTGATGATTCATCCAAAATAGCAGATTTTATTGTTGATAACACTACAATTACACCGGACGGAAGAGTGTCACAGGAAAATTTATTTGAAGACATACAAAAAATGTTAAATCAGCTCAGCCAGAAAGAAAGAGATGTCTTAATCCTGCGTTACGGACTTGATAACAGCGGAACCAAAAAGACGCTTGATGAAATTGGTTCGCAATACGGGGTTTCAAGAGAGAGAATACGACAAATTGAAAACCGCGCAATTGCAAAACTGAAAAAGTTATGTAAAACAAAAAAATTAACCGTTGGATTAAAAAATTATTTTGGTGAATAGAATGACTAAAGCCCATTGGCTAAAAACCGTTATTCATCAGTATTACAAATGACAATAGAAAAGCAGACAGAATATTGTTTCTGTCTGCTTCGTTTATGGTTTTAGGATTATTGTTCTTGAGGGTTATATGACAAACCGTTGTTTAAGTTTGCAGTATTTTGCTGTGGGTTTGTGTCATTAACTGCAACTGCCTCAGGTTCGACCATACTTAAATAAAGCAATTTATTTGCTGTTGCCTGGTCAATGTTCAGGAACTGTCCTCCGGCTTGTACATCACTTGCAGATACAATTTTTACATCTGCGTTAACTTCAATATTGCCGTATTTAATGTGAACCGGTACAACATCTCCAACCTTGAGGGATTTGTTGTGTCTTAGTGCAACACCGCCTCTTGAGATGTTTGCAATTGATTCAACTGCAGGAGTTGATGAGAATTCAAGCTGGCTTGCCATATCATTAGCGTTAAATCTTATGAATTGACGTTTGTCAGTTGCCGGCATGATATCTGCGACATCTCTTAATTGAGATACAGCTTTAATTCTGTCTAAATCCGGCGGAGTTTCCGGAGTTATAACAGGATTATCGTCCGGATCCGGGTCTGGTGTTGGATCTGGGTTTGGATCATCGTCACTATCCAAGTCATTGTCTAAATCGTTATCAGCATCTGCATCTGCATCTGCATCTGCGTCTGCATCCGCGTCGGCATCCGCGTCGGCATCGGCATCTGCATCGGCGTCAGCGTCAGCATCGGCGTCAGCGTCAGCATCGGCGTCAGCGTCGGCATCTGCATCGGCATCTGCATCGGCGTCAGCGTCAGCATCGGCGTCTGCATCGGCATCGGCGTCTGCATCCGTATCAGCGTCTGCGTCAGCATCTGTATCAGTATCTGAGTCAGCGTCCGCATCAATATCGTTATCCATGTCGCTGTCCAAATCGTTATCAGCGTCATCGTCATCATCAGGCGGCGGCTGATCCGGTTCGTCTTCATCCTCCGGAATTACGAGGTTATCATCATCTTCAATAGTTCCTTCATCTTCAGGATGAGTGTCTTTATCATAGCCGTCATATCCAGGATCATCATCTTGTGAACTGCCGCCTGTATAATATATACGTCTGTCAGGATCAGGCCCTTCTTCAATAGCTTCAACATGCTCAGGTCTTACCGCTGTAACTCTTATTGAAACATCTGTATCAGGATCATTAGCATTAGTTAATTTATTTGTTGCAGGATTTTCTCTGTAGTAAGATTTTCCATCTTCGCCGCGGTGCGGTGTATCCATAATGAATTCATAGCCGCCGGCATAAGCGTGGTCTGCTACGATATGCAAATCCTGGTCATGCATAGGTCTTCCGTTACCTTCTCCTGCAATAGTACCGTTTTTAATAACGACTGTTGCATGCGGAGTGTTATTTGTGTCACCTACGTTTGCCAAATCAAGAGCCCTGATATCAGCGTGTGTAGGAACAACGGCTTTATCATATCCGCCGAAGTAATCTCCAGTATTCTGGTAAGTCGGAACTTCACCCAGATGATCAATAACCATATATTGACCGCGGGTAGTTAAGTTTACTTCATCACTTGCTGTAACTTCACCAATATGGGTATTGCCTGAAAATTCAGCATTGATACTGCCGTCCCTTGCAACGATTGCACAAACTTCAGTATCATTTTTGGTTCCGTCAGCATTATCAAGACCTTTGATATTGATATTACCTTTATTAGAAAGCATATCTACGCCATAATCGGCATCAGGTTGGTAATCCGTAATCTTGTTATGCGCAAAATCTTCACCTGCAGTAGTATCAATTGTTCCATCCTGCCAGTGAACACCTGGTTCTACATAATCCTGATTAAATTGACCCTTTGTCTGGATAAATGTCAATTGATTGCCGGCGCCTTCTTCACCAATTGCGCCGCTTGCAATGATTGAAATACCGGCACCTTTAACGTTAGCGGTTTTCCCGGTCGGGTCTTGAGATCTGTTCAAAACATCATATGCCGCAGTGCCTGATTGAGCTGCGTCAGCTAATAAAATAACTCTGCCATCAGCATTAATCTGGTTAACATTCATATCGTGGTCGATACTTGCAATATTTGCAACAGATTTATTTCTGTTGCCCAATGTGCTGTTTGCAGTAATTGTGCCGTCAATTGAAGTGTTGATAGATTTTGTTAAATCTCTGCCGTTCGGGCCAATACCTGTACAAACTCCGTTTGCACATGCCAAATCTTCACCGATTGCACCGTTTGAAACATTGATATTTAAATCAGCACCGTCAGAAGTTACAATATGGTTTGTCTTAACGCCGTTATTTAATACATCACCGTTTGTGACTCTTATTGAAACGTCACCGTCAGCAATGATATTGTTTTGGTTTGCGGCATCACCCATAGTAACATCTGAATTGTTGCTTGTTACATTAATACGTGCACCGTTATTACCTGTTATAACACCGCGGAGGTCAACACCGCCTGATGCATTATTTGTAATATTTAAGCTTCCGCCATGTTGATTGATTTTTCCATCTTTGGTTAACTTAATACCATTTGTACCGGCAACATTATTTGTAATATTTGTTGTTCCGGTATTTTCAACAGTACCTGAAATATTAATACCATTAGAACCGGAGTTAATTGCTTCTAACAATCCGTTAGTATTTTTGATTGTTCCTGCAACATTAATGCCGGCAGTATCAGTGTTGGTAATTTTAATATTGCCTGCACCAAGGTTAACTATCTGTGAACCTGCCTGTGAGTCAAAACCGTTCATTGTCTGAATGGTAAGGTTACCGCTTCCGCTTGTAGCTGCAGAACCGCCGCCTACAAGTGCATTAAATAAATTATCCGGATTGTTCAAAGTTGGATGTAATCTTAAGCCGTCATTTTTTGCGCCTGTAAACATCATTGAGCCGTTTGATGTAACCATTTTACCGGCATTGATATTAATATCGTTTGTTGCCGCAACTCTGCCGTCAATCTGTACAACTGCATTACCGTTTATGGCAGTCGGAATATCATTTACTGTTAAAGTTGTTTCACCTGCACCAAAGAAGCCTGGACCTACTTCATGATACCCGTCTTCATCTGTCCAGGTATAAACTCTGTCAGCTAAAGGCGCTTCTTTAATTTTGTCTGCAAAAGCGTTATATTCACTGCTAGTAGGAGTGATTACTGATAATGACCCGACGTTTAAAACACCTGAGGCACCGACAACCATACCGTTTGGAGATACAAAAATAAGATTTCCGCCAACATTTCCGCCGACACCTCCTTGAAGAGTGTTTACTATACCGTTGATGTTAACCTGGTTTTGAACTGCAGCGACAAATGTATCAATTGGAGCGCCCTGGTACTCGTGATGTACAGTCCCGTCTGCTCCAACCCATTGAAACTGGTTATAATATCTCATAATGAAGTTTGCAACATCACCTTGACTTAAAACAAAATCCTGAAATTTTCTAAAGCCTACACCGCCGTTAAACATATCAGGAGTGATATTATATTCCCCGGTAGAACCAGGCTGCAATGCCTGTCCCTGTGAATTTGTGATTTGTGTTGCAAATACAGGGTATGTAGCACTTTGCTGCATAACCATTAACAGCCCCAAGACAGAAGCCACCACACGTCTTTTACTTTTTTGTAATTTCTTAGCCATTACAATAATCCTCATCATTCTATTTTATATATATGTAAACGGCTATTTCAGGAAAAAACTGTTATTTTTTCATGAAAATTTTACAAAAATTTACATAATCTTTCATGCCGCAGAAAAAACATCAACTATTAGGCAGCAGCCGTGAATGTTTAGTTTTAAGATTTATAGAGCAAATTCCAGAGATATCAAAACGCCTGTCATTTCAATACTTTCATCCTCAGAATGACACTTTCGGTCATCCTGAGCGAACGCGAAGGATCTCATTTTACAAGAGATACTTCGGGCTAAAGCCCTCAGTATGACATCAGTACAGCTAAGGACAACGCAGCGCATTTACTCCCCGCCCTATCCCTCCCCGAGTAGGGGAAAAAAGCTCCTTCCCCTGCTTGGGGAAGGCCGGGATGGGGAGTTATATATACAGAGAAATTTAGTTATGCCATAAATCCCACCGCTTATGTCATCCTTACGCATGGAACCGTCACAACAGAGTTATCTGTCATCCTGAGCGTCAGCGAAGGATCTCTTTTTGCATGAGATTCTTCGGGGTTTAAACCCCTCAGAATGCCAAAAGGCGTCATTGCTGTACATGTCAAGTAATTAGTTACATGCCCAAAGTTATGTGCATCAATCGTCAATATAGAT
>CALUUU010000039.1 GCA_944324035.1 Candidatus Gastranaerophilales bacterium | reverse complement strand
GACTTCAAAAACAACTTCACACAAAACAGATGTAGGCGGTGTTGTTGTTAACATCAAATCAGAAGAACAATTGAGAAAAGAATACAAAGGACTTCTTGAAAGACTTGAAGCAAAAGGCTTGCTCGACGGACTTGAAGGCGTAATTATTCAGGAAATGGTAAAAGGTAACCGCGAAATGGTTTGCGGTATCGCAACAGATCCTCAATACGGCCCTATGATGATGTTCGGTCTAGGCGGTGTATTCGTAGAAGTTATGAAAGACGTAACATTCAGAATTGCTCCTTTGACAGATGTTGATGCTGAAGAAATGATTAAATCAGTAAAAGCATACAAACTGTTAGAAGGTGCAAGAGGTACAAAACCTGCTCAGCTTGATCAAATCAAAGAAACCTTATTGAGATTATCTCAATTGGTTAACGATTTCAAATTCATCGACGAATTGGATATTAACCCGTTGTTAATTTCTGAAACAACCGGTGAAGGTATTGCAGTTGACGGTCGTATTAAAGTAAGAATGGAAGAAGCTAAAGAGGCTCTTGGATGTTCTTGCGGTGCGGCTTGCTCTTGCTGCTAATTGATTTGATTTTTAAATATACAACAAAAGACCGTTTTATAAAACGGTCTTTTGTTTATTTAGAAAGTCTTTGTGTACAATAATTCAAAATTTACAATTTATAATCTCCATAACCTCAGTTTGCAATGCTGAGGCTATTTTGTATAAAGTTTTGATTTTGAAATTGTAAGCCCCTCGCTCAATTGCGCTGACAGAATTTGTGCTGAGTTCGGATTTAAATCCCAATTCTTGGTGAAAACGGGCCAGTCATATGTGTTGATGTTAACGGTAAAAAAGGGCCGAATCGTTTTGGGCTTGATTATTTCCTGTTTATTTTTACGGTTGATGGCAGAGTTTTGCCTATGGGGCAGGCACATAAAAATAACCCGAATAGGTGTACGGCTGGCAACGGTGTTTGTTCAAATTTTAGCAACGTAGGGCCGGAATTCTGTTCAAATACCGCTTTAAATTACACAAACAACACTTCCTGCGCATATTATGCCCTGACAAATACACACCCTACAGAGCCCGGAAAAGATTACTGGAACGATTTTGTCGGTGAAGTTTATAAACGATAAATGTAAATTTTTCTTAAGTAAATGACAAAAAATATTTTTTTATGTTTATTATATATACATACGTAATAAATGGGGGTGTATATGAAGGTTTCTGCAGTTAACAGGTTTTCTACATTAAATTTCAATGGTGAAGGTTCAAGAAAAACAAATAAAGTAAGAAATGCGGCCGGCGCTGCTATGATAGCTCTTGCAACAGCTGTCCCTGCAGAAGAGGCAAATGCTCAATTCTACAGACCGCTGCCTCCGCCGCCAACGTATTTTCATTATTATGTTCCGGCACCTGTTATGAATATTCCGGGATGTTTTATTGTCGGAGATAATACTGTCGAAAATTACGAAAAAACAATGCAGGATGTTTTCAACGAAGTCGACAGGGCAATAGATGAAAACGGCGAACTTTCCGTAAACGAAATTGTCAGCGTTGAAGCTAACAACAGAATGACAGTTGGTTTAGCGCCTATGACACGTCAGGAAAAAGTCCGCAAAGCAAATTTAGTAAAAGATTTGGCTAAGAAATATAATCAAACCGGTTCCAACCCAAATACAATTGATTTTAGTGAATACCAAAAAATCATGAACGATTATATGCAGTCAAAAAATATTGCGGATTTTATGAACCTGCTCCAGATATGGACAAACTCCCAGTATCATTACAGATATCATAGACCGCTTCCGCCGCCAAGACATTTTTATTATTAATATTTGATTCTAATATTCTACTTTCAGGGAATGTAATATTCTGAATTGTCGTTTAAGATATAGTAACCAGATTAGTACCTGAAAGGATGAAGTATGAAAAATTTTATAATGATATTAATGTTAGCCGCAGGATTTGCACTGCCGGCAGGAGCTGTGTGTTCTGTGACAGGATATTGCGCCCCGGCAAATTCTCTGCTTTCAACTCCGAATTTGCCTGATAAATATATGCCGAATTATCTGAATGATATGCAAAAACCTGATGCTTTTCTGCCGCAGTACAGACAGCCGTATTATGACATGCTGATTAACACGGAACAGCCTGAACAACCTGCACAGCAGGAATTCAACAACCAATCTTCTTACAATTCAAACTGCCAGTTTGGAATTTGTATTCCGACTACAGGCATGAGCGAAGAATAATTTATTCTATTGTATAAACTTTCTTGTAGTATAACAGTGAACCGAAAATTGTAAGTATAATATTCGGCATCCAAGCGGCCAGTACCGGAATTAGTGTGCCGGCTTCTCCGAACGAGATTGACAGCGCACGTATGAGGTAGTATGCAAAAATAATTAATATAGAGAACAAAAATCCTCTGTTATAGCGGACTCTCGGCGGTGTAATCGCAAGCGGAACTCCGACAAGCACAAGAACAATTGTTGTAATCGGCAGCGCGAGCTTATCGTAAAGTTCGATAACGACAGTATTTCTCTGTTCTTTATCAAGAGTATGCAGATTTGTTGCGATAAATTTCAACAACTGGGTGAAATTCATCTCTTTTGCCATGTTTTTGTTTAACTGTTTTGACAAATCCAGCCCGAATTTTACGGTAGAATCTTCAAACAATGTAGTATTAAGAACTTTACCTTCTTGTCCTACAGTATAGACAGCACCTTTCTGGAAATCCCATCCTGCAGGTGTTGTCTTTCCTTGACGGGCTTGCAGAACCTGGATTGTTCCGGGTTTTGATGTGTCAAGAACTGTTATATTGTACAAAATTTTATCTTCACAGTGTCCGACATAAAATAACCTTTTCAAAACTCCGTCAGAACCGATGTCTTTAAATACAAAATTTTGTTTGCCGTCAGGTACATTTTTCTGGCTTAATGACCAGAGCGCCAAGTCTTTTGAGTATTTGGAAGCAACCGGCACTATTGTTTCATTAATTACAAAGCTGCAAATGCACATGACAACCGAGAATATAAATATCGGTTTTGCTATACGGTTTATACCTATTCCGCATGCCCTTAGCACTGTAATTTCAGACGCAAGGCTGAGTTTGTTCAAAGTCATTACTGTAGAAAGCAAAACTCCCATCGGAATTGTCATAACAACAACTGACGGAAGGTTCAATATTATCATTAGCAGTGCTACCTTAAACGGTATTCCAAACATAGAAATTTGTTTAATCAGTGTTATGAATGTATCCGACGCAAAAATAATAGAAGTAAATACAAATACCCCCATTATAAACATCTCAATTACCTGCTTAAGGATATATTGATCCAGTATGGTAATATTTTTGAGCTTTCTGCTTATTCTTCTTCCTACAGCCATATATGAATTATATTCTAAACAAAAAGTTTTATCAATTATTTGTTGAGGGTTTTTGTTGAATATTTGCCGTCAGGATTTCTTTTTGAAATCACTGTTTGGTCATTATTTCTCTGCATGGATTTAAGCAATTTGCTGTTAGCATCATATACATTGTATGATGAAACATAATATTCAGCAGAATAACTTTTTGGCATCAAAACCATGTCGATAGTTTTTCTCTTAGGAGTATCTATCTCAATTACTCTTCTGAAACCTTGATGTACTTTTTCTTCTAACGCAAGGCTGTTTACAAGCTTTTGGGGTCTGAAATTAATTCTCATAATAAATATCCTTCTTAAATCGGGGTAATAATACACCGAAAACTATACAACTAACATATTTTTTTGTAAAGAAATAACAAAATATTTTTTTACGATTTTTGTATAATAAGTAAGAAAAGGAAAAATGATGTTAATACAAAATAATAATTCCCCATATTTTGGCGCTAATCATATAAGAACAGTTGAAAAGGTTCTCCGGCCGAATAAATTTAAAAATATTGCAAATATTTATTCAATCAACAAGACAGATAAGGATTTTATTGAACATTTAATTGCAAATTTAGATAAAAAGCAGCGCCTTGATAAGGCCGCAATAAAAGAGAAGGCTACTGTAAACGAAACATTAAAAATGGTTTTGAAAAAAGCATTACTTCTTGATGATAAATCAAAATGCGGAGTTTATATTGCAGTAAATAATAAAAACCGGGTATGCGGCAGCCTAGATTTTACAAACAGCGGAATCCCGGTGCTAAAGAATGTTATGGTGTGGGGAAAAGAAAATAAATCTGCGATAAGAGGCGGCCTATTAACTGAATTTTTGCGGCATATTAACAAGATAAATAAATCATCAGGTGAGGCAGTGGATATATATTCTTATTGCGAGCCGGGAATTCCGGGTAACAAAATTCTTAAATCTTTGGGGTTTAAGACAATTATCAGCAGGTATAATTTTATAAGAGAACGTTTGTTTATGTCATCAGAAAATATTTCCGGAAATATTAAAAAATCGGAAACAGCGCTGGAAAACAGATTTGGCATAAAATTCTCCAAAAACTTAAAACATACATCTGTTCAATTGGAAAAATCTGATGTATAATAATTTAATAATAATTTTATAATAGTGGAGTTGTATTTATGCGTAATTTGATGATATTGATTTTACTGGTAAGTTTGCTTAGCGGAAATGTGCTTGCAGCAGAAGAAGAAACTTCCGGTACTCCGGCTGGGTCAAAACCGCTTCCGCAAGAAGTTACAGCTCCGAAGTGGGAAGAATACGTGCCTTATAAATATCAAAACCCAAGAGATTTTAGTAGAGGCAAGTCTATTGGAGAACTGTCAACAGGTATATTTCTGACAGAGCTTATAATAACAGCTCCTGTAGGAATTCCGATGATTGTTCATTCAACAACAAAACTTAAGAATAAAAGTTATTATGATAAAAAGATAAAATTTGAACAAGGGCTTGCAGAAGCCGATAAAATTACAGATCCGGCCGAAAAAGAATTATATTATAAGCAGCTTTTAAAAGAATGTAACATGTCAGAAGAACGGCGTGCAAAACAGCTTAAAAAAATGGAAAAAAGAAACAGAAAGCTTGCGAAAAAACAACAGAACAATAAAACAGTAGAATAAAATATTATTTATAAAGAGGTTTATATGGATTTTGATATAAATAATTTTATGCAAGAGTTTGCTTCACAATTAAAAGATGTATACGGGAGCAGACTTTTATTTTTTGGTATACAAGGCAGTTATGCCAGAGGAGAGGCTTCGGAAAAAAGTGATATAGATTTGGTAGTTATAATAAAAGATTTTAGTTTTCAAGATTTAAAGAATTATAAAATTTTGACGTCCGGTTCTCAATACCATGAAAAGTTGTGCGGGTTTGTTTCAGGAGAGGAAGAATTATACAGATGGTCAAAGCATGACTTATTTCAGTTAATATTTGATACAAAAGCTTTTTACGGTGATTTATTCAGTATAGTAAAAAAGCCTTCTGAAGATGACGTAAGAGTATTTGTGAAAATAAGCAGTGAAAACTTATATCACAGTACTGTGCATAGTTATTTGTATTCGCAAAACAGGCATGGAGATTTAATCAATTTGTATAAGTCTGTTTTTTACATATTGCAGGGGATTTATTACCTGAAAAGCGGAAATTTTTTACGGACGAAACAAGTTTTGGCAGAAGTAATAGACGAAAAAGACCGTGAAATATTTGAAATATGTTTAAACAGAAACAATATTTCCGGGATAGATTTAATTGAAATTGAACGATTGTATAGCATACTCATAAGTTGGAGCAGAGATAATATAAAAATTTATACTTGATTTTTCATATAGTTAATGTTAAATTGGAGAAGTGGCATTTAGCGAGTGCTATCGTGTTAACCGATGGGAACTGGCGGGATGTCAATGATAATAAAATATAATGGGATGTGGCACTCTGCCGACGAGAAAGATTGAGTATCTTTCGAAGAGAGGAAGGTAGCGCAGCTACTGCGTCAAATTCCAATGACAATTAAATAAATGGGATGTGGCACTCTGCCGACGAGAAAGATTAAGTATCTTTCGAGGAGAGGAAGGTAGCGCAGCTACCGCGTCAGGTTCCAATGACAACCAGAATATCTGGGACTGTGGCGCAGCGGTAGCGCAGGGGACTCATAATCCCTTGGTCGTGGGTTCGAATCCCTCCGGTCCCAGTTTTTATATATAGTTTGATTAATGTCCTGTTTTATTGTTGGGCAGGTATGCCCAACCGACAATCACGCTAATATACTTACTTTGAAAACTTATCTTGAAAATTTTGAAAAGATATTTAAATATTAGTATAGTATTCGGACATAATATGAAAAGATGTATTATGGATTTTAATAATATAAAGAAATGGAAATTTATATATTCTATAATTTTAATATTAACTTTTCTTTGTGGAATGTATGCCGGTAATAATAATTACCGAATTTTAGCAGTAACTGATAATATTGAAACAGCTAATAAGATACAAAATGAAATTCAAGAACCAACAATATTATTCAGGGATGGTTTGCTTAATATTATAGCTATTAAAAATGCCTCAAAATCAGATATCTATTACAATTCAATAAACCTTGCCCGTAAGTCTATATTGACTGATGATGTAACTATTTATGTTTTTGATATTGATAGATTGAAAGTAGATATTGCCAGAGGCAAACAAATGAAAAATTTAAATTTGAATATCGAAAATTTAATAAGTAAGTTAAACGGAGTTTATAATATTGAAGCCAATGCAATAAAACTTCCAAGTAATGTATTGCAGGTTGAGATTAAAATAGAAACTGATAAAGATGTAGATAAAGCAGAAATATCATATATTATAAAAGAACTTGTACGAGCAGGAATTCCGGGGCTAACTAAAGATAATATATTTATTTCTTATAGATAGTATATTCAAGTTTAATCAGTTGCCTTTGAGCCGAGTTGTTATATTTAATTACTTACAAACCTAGGGTTATGTTAATAAAAGTGAAAACGTGATTTCCAGAGGAAAATCTTCCCACACAACCTTCCCTAATCCGGCAATGGAGTCTACATTTTTGATTGTTTTATTCACAAAAAGTGTCGGATTAGTAAATCCGACCTACGTTAAAATATGGCAAAACAGATATTGGGAACATAATATCCGAGATGAGTTTTTAGGTAGGTTGGGCATACCTGCCCAACAAAATAAATTTTGTGTTAATATCAAATTATGAATTACCGCAGAGTATTTGTTCCAAATGGATATGTTCACATTATAATAACATCTTATGAAAGAAAACCTGTGTTCATTGATAATATCGAAATACTAAGAACTGCATTTAGAAATGTTCAAAACCTGTATAAATTTGAAATTATTGCAATTTGTGTTATGCATGAGCATATTCATTTAATTTTGCATCCCGAAGATATAAATAATTATCCTAAAATAATATCTTCTGTAAAACATTACTTTTCAAGAAATGTTGGGCAGGTATGCCCAACCGACAATTTGAAAATCGGATATAAAAATAAACGAGAAAAAGGAATTTTTCAAAGACGTTACTGGGAACATACAATTAAAGATGAAGAAGAATTAAACAATCAAATTAATTACATTCACTACAATCCTGTTAAACACGGACTTGTTAACAACGTAAAAGACTGGCAGTATTCATCTTTTCATAAATTTGTAAAACTGGGTTTGTATGAAAATAACTGGGGCAGCGAAAAAGACATTGAAAACATTAAAGATTTAGATGTTGAATAGTCTTTGTCCATATTACTTTTCAGAAAACCAGCTGTTAATTTACACATTTAGTTTCGCAAGTAAATCCGGATTGTTAAAAGATTCCTTCCATCATATCATTGAGTGCAAGTTTTGCGGCGCGGATAGGAGTTGAAAATGATGTTCCGGAAAGATTTCCTTCAGCTTTTGCATAAGCAGTATCTGCCAGAGGGTAATCAGTTCCATGCAAACCGGTAATATTTACTCCTTCATTTGTCAGCGTAATTGGAAACTCGAAGTTTTCATAATGTTCGGTAAATAAACTGTTTCTTGAAGATGAAAAAGGGTGGATTTTTCCATCAGAGGTTAGACCTCCGACTCCCTCAAGCTTATAAAGTATATTTACATTGTAACTATTATTGCCATTATTTCCTGCACCCATAAGAAATCTTGTTTTATTAGCAATTTGTTCTAATAAATATCTGCCTTTGTTTATCACAAGTGAACCATCAGCTTGTTTCAAAGAAGTTTCAATTATGCTTCTAATTACGTTTCCCCTTGCTCTTATTGGTTCAGAGCTATGACATTGCGTACAGAAAGATGCAGATACACAACTTGTATCTTTATCAATCAAATTAGATATTTTGTTATAGTATTCACAGTAAGAATCTTCATTTTCTAATATGACATATTTATATTTAGCAAAAGGGTTATATCGTCTTGCCATTATATTTATAATATCTAAATGCGTCAGATTATTACCATCCCAACACTTAAAAATAAAACGCTCTTTTTTTAAATCAGTTAAAATAACTGTTTTAGGTTTTACGATTGCATTTTTTACAAACACACCGTTTTCATCAAGAATACGAAGTTTTTGCAGTCCGTCTTTTGTTCTGCCCTCATCAAGTAAATGATATGCTTTATCATTTTTAGGGTTAATCCAAAATGCTCGTTTATATGAATCTTCAAGAGTTGTTGATTGTAATCTTTTCAAATCTTCCGGTAATATTTTTGTACTGGAGAGAACTTTTTGGGATCGTATTATGTATTCATTTTTGGTTGCAATTCTATTCATCAATACTGCCATCTGCATTTCAACAGATGAAAATCGCGGCAAATCAAAATTCTTGCCAGTTGGCGGGTAAGTCATAACTGGGTTTATGCCGTGAATTATATGTTTTGTTTGTAATATACTTTTTGTGTCGTATAATTTACACAAATTTTTTATATTTTTCACACCTACCATATTTATTTAAAGTATTCTAATCAAAAAAATTGCTAGTGAAACTAATACTTGTACAATTCGGAGAAAATATGGTGTAATATCCGTAAAATATTCGGAGAAAACATGAAATATATATACCAAAACCCAGACTGGCACAGCTTTAGATGATGCGGAGAAAAATTGAAAATTTGCCTAGAATACAACTCAAATTATATTTTTTGTAAATAAATTAATTTTGGTTCAGTATAAATTGTCTTTCTGCTATTTCAATCAAAGTCAATAAATTCTTTTAAGGAAACTCCGAGGACATCAGCAATTAAGAAAAGTTTTCTGAGGCTGATAAATTCTTTTCCTGTTTCGACACAGGCTAGATGTTCTCTTGATATATCAATCATCTCCGCAAGCTGATTTTGTGATAGTTTTTTTGCTTTACGGAATTTTTTTATATTCATCCCCAACAATAAAAGTCTTGACATAAATATATTTTGCAACAATAATATATATAAATATGTAAGGTGTAATCTTACAAAAATAAAAGGAGATGTTTTAGTGAAAAATAAAATTAGCGCGTTCACACTTGCAGAAGTCCTAATTACGCTTGGAATTATCGGAGTCGTTGCTGCAATGACATTACCAACGGTAATAAATGAAACCAAAAACAAACAATTAGAAGCTGCATTAAAAAAATCCTTTTCCGCATTATCACAAGTTACATTAAGAGTGGTAAACGAGGATTTAGGCGGTGTTATTGATGCAAACAGTGCATGGGCTTTGCGTGAATATTTTGTAAAATATTATAACGGTGCAAAAATATGTTCCGGTAAAGATACCACTAACGGCTGTCCGACGCCTGGAATTGGTTTTTGTACATTTATGCAGCAAACATACAAAACATATAACGGAAAAACAAATGCTGCATGTGTCGGAAACGATGCTATAACAAATACCGTAGATGGCACCACAGTATATTTTGATCAGCCTAACTGGAATGCAGAAACTCCTGAAGCAGTTGCTAATAAAATTATAATGGTAATAGATGTAAACGGATGGCAAAAAAGACCTAATAAACTGGGGCATGATATGTTTCCATTTGAGATAACTTCAAAAGGCAGACTTTCTCCTATGGGAGCAGAGGATACTTTGTATACAGAAGAAACGGATTGTTCATTAACGTCTACAGCGCACACCAATGGATATGGCTGCACCAGAAAAGCTCTTATTGATAAAAGTTATTTTAAAAATTTGCCTAAATAGTTATAAAGTTGATGTTAATATATAATAATCTTTTACATTTTTTTTCAGCGTAGTAAAATACCTGTGTAAAAAGGATTAAAAAATGAAAATACCCCAAATAAACAGTTTACATTTAAATTGTGCAGTTGATTATGCTTTTAAATCCGGTAAAAGAGTTTTGAAAGAAGCAAAAAAATGTGTGAATCATGCAGGTTCCAAAAGCCGTAAAGCTTTAGCAACTGCAGTGTTTGTATCTGGTAGTTTAACTTTGCAGAATGCGAATAAATCATCGGCTATTGTTCAAAGGTTAGATAGAGATATATTTGTACGTACTTCAATGTATTTATCTAATAGAACAATGAAGGTTCCTGTTATTAAATCAGCAAAAGATGTATTATTAAGTGATAATCGGTATGAGAATTTTGATAAAGATATAAATACGCGATTTAATAAACTTTTATTATCCCGTAAAGCAGGAAAAAATCCTCTTAACAACAAGGCTGGTGTATTTTTTGAAAAAGCTGACAAATATGAGGTTAATCCGGTATTACTGATGTCTATAGCAATGACAGAATCTGCCAGAGGTACTTCAAAAGCGTCAATTATTAAAAATAATATTGGCGGGATAATGGGACGCCGCGGGTTAAGAAGATTTGAAAAAGTAGATGACTGTATTGATGTAATGGCTCAAACAATTTCAAATCATCATAACAAAAGAAATATAAATACTTTGGAAGAACTGGCTTATTCCGGTAAATATTGTGATAAATCTGTAGCAGATAAATGGATAAAACATGTGATGTTTTATGTAAAAAAATTGTCTTGACATTCGATGTATTTTTATTAAAAATTTAGAAACATAAAGTCAATTGATACAAATTAAAAGTATATTTAAAAAGCCTCCATTTGGAGGCTTTTAAATTTGTATTTTTAATAATTGATTATGTATTCGACGAACTCCGGATCATAATGGTTTACAAAGATACTTTCGCCTTTGTCTAAGCCTCTCAACGTATTCATATCATCAGCAGAAAGTTCAAAGTCAAATATTTCAAAGTTTTCTTTCATTCTTTCTTTGTGCGTAGATTTTGGAATAACAATGACATTTTCCTGGGTTAAAAATCTAAGCGCAACCTGTGCAACAGATTTATTATATTTTTCTCCGATTGATTTTAAAACATCGTTATTAAAGAAATTGTTTTCGCCTCTTGCCATAGGAGACCATGACATAAGCTGCGTATTGTATTTATCCATATATTTGCGCAAAGTTTTTTCCTGCTGGAATACGTGCGTTTCCATCTGGTTAACCATTGGTTTTACTTCAACAAAATTACACAAATCAACAAATCTGTCAGGGAAAAAGTTGCTGACGCCTATAGCTCTTGTCTTACCGTCTTTATAGGCTTTTTCCATTGCTCTATAGGTTCCGTAATAATCGCCAAACGGCTGGTGGATTAAAAGCAAATCCACATAATCTGTCTGCAATTTTTTCAGAGAGTCTTCAATAGATTTTGCGGCTTTTTCTTCGCCTGAATTTGTTATCCAGACTTTTGTCACAAGGAAAAACTCATCTCTTTTTATCCCTGATTTTTTGATGGCAGCCCCGACACCTTCTTCATTGTAATAAGCCTGTGCCGTATCAATCATTCTGTAACCAACGTCAATAGCGTCTGTTACGCATCTTTCGCATTCTTTTGGATCAACAAGAAAAACGCCGTAGCCTAAAAGCGGCATTTCAACACCGTTACTTAATTTTACTGTTTGCATAATTTATTCTCCTTTTAAAATTTTATCTGCCATTTTTACACCCGCATCATAAGCTTTTTGTAAATCTTTCGGGAATTGCTCTTCTTTTTGTTTTAATTTTTTGTTTTTATCAAAAGTTTCGACAACATATTTGTCATAATCGTTAAACTGATATGTATCATATGCAAAAATTCGCTCTGGTTTTTCAAAAACAGTTTCTATCATAAATTCTGTTCTTTTGAACATGTCAGGATACATTTGATTAGCCAGTTCTTCTGTAACATTCATTGTATAAATCATTGCTGTTTTAAGCGTTTTCGGTGCAATAGATGGGTATCCCTGCTTATATTCAAAAAACGGAAATGTAAGACGCTCAATAAAACACCTCATCATACCAGTTACATCGCTGCAATAAATAGGACTAGCCAAAGCAATCCCGTCTGCTTGTGAGATTTCATCTAATAATGGTGTTAATTCATCCGGATATGCACATCTGCCAAAGTTTTTCCCATCCTTTAATTTACAGGAAAAGCAGCTTCTGCATCCTTTAAAATCAATGTCATAAAGATGAATAATTTTTACCTCTGCGCCATTGTCTTTTGCTCCTTTAGCAAAACTTTCGCACATTTGAGCTGTATTCCATTGCTTTCTTGGTGAACCGTTTATTATAAATATTTTTTTATTTGTCATTAATAATTTCTCCTTTATAATCCATAGCCTTGACCGTTCCGAGTTTGTGAATATCTTCATCAGTTCTGTTACCATAGATTGTGATTTTGTTTAATTCTTTTTCAATGTTGTTAAATTCTTCATCTGTGAGGATAATATCAGCTGCGCCAAGGTTTTCTATAACTCTTTCATCTTTTCTCATCCCAGGAATAGGAACTACGTGCGGATATTTATGAAGCATCCAGGCTAAAGAAATTTGAGCCGGCGTTATGCCTTTTTTATTTGCAACCTCATTAAGCAAATCCAAAAGCGGCTGGTTCTTTTCAACATTTTCCGGCGCAAATCTTGTGATTACACGTCTTACATCATCACCTTTATATTGAGTATTTTTATTATATTTCCCGCTCAAAAATCCGCTTGCCATAGGAGAAAAGGCTACAAATCCGATATTAAGTTCTTTGCAAAGAGGTATAACATCTTTTTCAAACATTCTCTCCATCATTGAATATTCGCTCTGGATGGCAGTTAATGGAGTTATTGCGTGAGCTTTTTTTATTTGTTCCGGAGTGGATTGTGATTGTCCCCACGCCCGGATTTTGCCTTCTTTAATAAATCCGCCCATAATATCTGCAACTTCTTCAACATTGGAATCTAAAGGAACCCTGTGTTCATAATAGATGTCAATGTAATCAGTTTGCAGCCTTTTCAGTGAATCATTTAGAGCGTTTGTAATTCCTTTTTTGCTAAGTTTTCCCTCCGGAATTTCCTGCCCGGGCTGAAAAACAGGAACAAATTTTGTCGTAAGTATAATCTTATCTCTAAATGGTTTAACGGCTTTGCCCACAAGAGTTTCATTAGTGAAAGGCCCGTAAGCTTCTGCCGTATCAAAAAGTGTACAGCCTAAATCATAGGCTTTATGCATAAGTCTAATTGATTCTTCCTCTGTCGGGATTGCTCCGTACCCGTGCGAAAATCCCATACAGCCCATTCCTACGGCCGAAACTTCAATATCTCTAAGTTTTCTGTATTTCATAATTTTCTCTCCTTTTTATTTCAAGTAAGGTTCAAACAGAGCCTTGAGTTGAACATCGCAAAATCTGTCTGTCCAGTCCAGCGGTTCAAACTTTCCGTCTGACATGCACCATGAAACCATCATCCCGTAAAGTTCACTGATTATAATATGGGTTAATAACTCAACCGGGGTATCTTCTTTAAGTTCCTTTGAGTTTTTCAGGATACTTTCAAGCATTTCGTAATCATAGAACCACTTTTTGCTGTCCATTGTTTCCGGTACATTATTAGGGTCAATAACATTTCTTATCCATTCGCGGCATACTTGAATCCCGCAAAATTCAACCTGCTCCATAAAACGATGAAAATAATGCCTGAGTTTGTCGAATAATTCAGCGTTTTCCATTTGCTCAAGTTCTTCAGCAATTTCACCGAAAGGGGTTCTGCTGATTTCCATAACAATATCTTCTTTGCGTTTGAAGTAAACATAGAAAGTTCCTTTTGCAACTCCGGCTTTTTTTGTAATATCTTCGACATTTATTGCGTTAAAGCCTTTTTCTTTAATAAGCTCCAACCCTGCAGATACAAGTTTTCGCTTTGTTTCAACGGCTGATTTTTGTCTTTTATTCATAAAATACTCCTGATAATAAAATATTATAACATATGAATGACCGAAAGTCAATGACTTAAAGTCAGCTATTTGCAATATTATGTTTTCTACTAATAAATTTTTGTAAAAAATTATCCAAAAAGTGTATTTTGTTATAAAATTTCTGATAAGGAATTTATAAGCTGTGTAAGGGTTAATTATGGCAACAACAGATTATTGTGAAAAAGATTTTAATGCAAAAGAAGTATTTTCAGCACTAAGTGCAACAATTATTACTCCGTTTTTCGGAAATAATGTTATTGAAGTTTCAGATGTTGCTGAAGCATATGAATTAGCTCTCAATTCACCCGGAACTATTGAGCTGACCGGTATGCCTGTATTTCAGCCTGAAAAAACAGGGCTTCCGAAGGGTGCAAATCAGCTTTTGTTTAATGATGGTGCAGTCGTCGGACGCTGTAAAAAAAAAAAAAAAATTGCCGGTGAACCAGATTG
>CALUUU010000038.1 GCA_944324035.1 Candidatus Gastranaerophilales bacterium | reverse complement strand
GCTAAATCACAAGTTGAACGCAAATATGGTTTTGCGGCTGTTTTAGCATAACGCATAAAAGATATTTTTTTCGGTTTAGCTGTCTGCTTGCTGACCCAGCCAAAATATGCAGAAGCCAATTTTGCCTCATTGGAAGCGGCACCGGCAAAATTTGACACGGCTTCGGCACTGGTAAATTCAAGAACAGTACCCGTAGGGAACAGTTCATTTTCAGTAAAAACCCTTAAGATAAGATCTTTTCTACTCGCAGCAGCTTCGCCGCCTTGAGAAGAAGTAATACTTACATATTTATTTTGTGAAATCGGCATTTTATATCCCTTTCATTTTTAATTTGTATTCTGAAATCATCTCAACAGATGTATCCCAGCTTTGCTCTATAATAAACGTTATATTAAATGACGGTATAGAAGATGTATTTTGAGAATCATCTTTAAAATTTAACGGCTTTATTTCTGACGGATTATAAATAGAATATCCTTTTGAATAAATTTCCTTTAAACCGGCAGGACTGACCAGCCAGCTTATTATCATCTTCAAAACGTCATCAGAAGTCTGCGTTAAAGAAGAATCCTTAATAAGATTTCTTCTCAACGCAAATATTTTTACATTGATTTCTTCCCGAAAAATTTCCTGATGAATAAGCTTTCCGTTCTCATTTCTGTTACGAGAATACTGAGCACCTCTTTTGGAAATTTTATCTATAGAAACATAAATTACAGGCTCGGTTTCTGTAAATTTAACCGGCTGTACAAACTGACAAATTTTCCATCCTTCAACTTTAAAATTTTGAAGCGCTTTATTTATAAGTAAAATTAAGTCAGCATAAATCTGATTTTCTAATTTTATCATTCACGCAACTCCTTAATTTCCACGACAAGTGCTCCGCACCAGCCGTTAAATTCATACCAGGGAGTATTTTTTACAATTTCCCAGGTTGAATTATCAAAGACAAATCTGTCAGGCTGCGGCTGTTTTTCATTCCCGCGAATATCTTCGGAAACATAAATCTGTCGGTAATTTTGCGCCATATCCAAACCAAGCTGGCTGTAAAGAGAAAGTTCAATTGATTGAACACTTCCCCTAACCTCCACAGGTTCAGAGTATTCCGGCACACTTATACCAAAATCATTTATCTTGTTACCGAGATATTTTAAATACTTAAACGACTGCTTTGGAATAACTTCCAAAGCAGTTTTAAGCAGATTCAGATTGTTTAGGCTCATAATAATATCCTTTTAGAATAAAGTACGAACAAAGGAACCGCCAAGTAAGAGAGGTACCGGCATTTTAGACTGCAATAAGGCAAGGAGTTCAGCACCGTATTGAGTCTGATTAAGCCAATATTCAAACGCTCCCAAACTTGGCGGAGGAACCATTGAAACACTTACTCTGTCAATAGAAGCAGAAGCAGTCAATCCTGCACCGGTTTGACCGTCTGCAATATTTTTTTGCAAAGTAAGCAAATGTGCTGTAAACAGATAAATTGCCAATTTACGGCAATCTCCGGATAAGTTTCCGTAATCATTAGGTGAAATGTAACATTTTGCCCGAATAAGAAATATATCAATATTGTCCATTTCGTTAAATTCGGGAAAATTAGTCACAAAGTCATCTTTTGTTATAACAATATTACTCATTACACCTCACTTAACGCTGTTTTAGGCTTTTTCTTTCCTTGTTTTTTGTAATCCTTCGGAGTTAGCTGTGCAGAAGTGTCTTTAGTAAGCTCATTAGAAGCCTTTTCTGCATTTTTTTCATTTGAACAAACTTTTAAGACACCTCTTTCCATATGCCGTACAAAAATCGGATTACTGTGAAGTTTTGAAAAATCTTCATCACTAAGAACAGTTACAACACCTTCCGGAGTAACGAGAGTTTTCTTATCCACAACATCAGCACCGCCTTTAATTGTTATAACCTGTTTTACTAAATTAACACCGTGCTGCCCTTTGGTATAAATGGCGTAATTAACGTTAGCAGCCATTTTACTAGCAATATATTTAGTCATTTTTCCTCCTTTATAAACCAACACATTAAATTCCGGTATAACGAACGACACCGACAGGCTGTCTTACAAGAACACCTGCAGTAGCGTTTGAATAATCTTCTAAGAACCCTTTAGCTTTCTTTTCAACTCCGAGAAGCCTGAATGCTTCCTGAACATATTGATCCATAACCCGTTTACCGTTAAGCATTTCAGCATGGAGAACAAAAATATTTTCTCCGCCGTTTGCACCATCAAGCTGAATTGCGGATTCAACTCTTACACAAGGATACATAGATTGTATCCATTCATAAACAGATCTTGTTCCCATATCATTCTGAACAGACAAATATTCCATACAGGAAATTGAAATTGAAAGCACTGCGTTATCTCTTTCCGGTCTGAAAAGGTTTCCTGTTTGGGCTCTTAATGCGTTCATCGCGGTTCTGATATCAGTACAAATTTCATCGTAGGTTTTAGTTGACCATTTAGTATCAGATTTAGCCCCTTGCGCAACAGTAACATAAGCCGGCAGATTAGGATCATTTAAAAATCCGTAAGTCTTATTTGTACCGGCGTTATAACCGTAAAAGCCAACATTATTCATTTCAATTGCAAGAGCCTCAGCCGCCGCGGCTCTTTTTTCCGTTTCTGCAGAAATAAGCATCTTGCCTGCTCTTTCCTGTTCCAAAATTCCAACCATGCAGCCTTCTTCAAATCTAACAATATCACGGCATTCAAAATTAGAATTCCAGGAAGAAAGAGGAATATCTGTATCATCTCCGTAAGGTCTAGGACGTCCGGTTCTTTCGAGAATTCTTTGAACAATCTCTTTATCAGCCCAGTTGCCGGCAATAGTTCTTCCGACAATTGTATCAATTTCACGGGCTGCCGTAACAACTTCTACAGCATCTGCAAGCCAGTGTTGTAAAACTTGTGCCGGAGTAGAAATACTTGGAGTTGTAACCATTGGTACAGCAGCATCCATTCCGTATTTACGTGAATAGTTTTTTATATCTGCATAAGCTTCGGCACTGCATCCGATTCCAAGTCTTTGAAGAGTTTGTTTTGTAGTACTCGCATCCATAGCGTAAGAACGAACCTGATGTGCAGGAATGTAACTTAAAATATTTGATTGTTTCATTTATCTTTATCTCCTATATTAAAAAATGTAGTTACGAATTGAGTTCCAAAATAGCAGTGCCTTTAGCATCAGCCTCACAGAACACAAATTTTGCATTAGGGATAACCGTATGCTTGGCAGTTGCAGCAGCTTCAGCGTCTGCATAAGCATAAATTTCACCGGTAGCTGGATCAAAAGCGGCTATATTACCCGGTGTAACATCCGTTTTAGAAGTTACATAAACATGCCCCATAGAACAAATTTGAGCAATAGCACCGTCTTTTAACAACAGAGAGGAGTCCAAAGACTCTGTAACGTATTGTTTAGGGCCAACAGCTATTCCGACGAAATCTCCGGTGCCGCCTATAATTAGTTCCTGCGCCTTATCAGTCAAAGTATAAGCACATCCGATACAAGGTTTTACATCGGAATTGGCTTTTACAATGTAAGGTGCAATTCTTTTTGGAGATGTATCAGCTAATTCACCGATTACACCTGCCGCTTGTTTTTCATAAACTTGTTTTTGTAGTGTCATCTTGATATCTCCTTTTTTAATTATTTTCGGGAACTACATATCCCCGTTATCACATTTTTTGCAACAAAATAAAGTATCACTATGCAATGATACTTCTTGTAAAAATCAAATAAGATTTATGAGGAATTAGATGCTATTCTCCGCGTAGATACGCTTCAAATGCTGCATCGTAAGGGCCTGAATAATATGCTTCCGCTCTGTTTACCCGCTCCCCTTTTAAATACTCCTCAAATGCAGGATCCTTTTCGATCTCATATTCTGCTGGCGCAAAACTGTATATTACTTCTGGCTCTCGGCGGCCTTTGGCTACCGCTGGGGGCTTTTGCTGTTCCTTAGCTTCGGTATTTAGTATCGGCATTGGTTCGCCGTAACAAAAATAGCTTATACGAGGCACCCCATCCTCTATAAATATATGCTGACCCTTCTTTGTTGTTATCCAGTGGCCTTCGCCATTTTCTTCTTTGGAGCTTTTTGTTTTAGCTGTTTGGGTTTCAGCTTCCGATTTTTGGGTTTTGTGATTTATATTTTCTATGTTTGACTGTTTTTTAATTTCTTTTGATTTTTCAGTTTCATTTTGCTGCTCAGACTTTTTGCCCTTTAATACATGCTTCTCAGAACCTGTACTTTCTGTATTTTTACCTATATGGTGATTTATCCCGACGTTAATACCGTTTCCTATTTGGGGATTTTTTACAAATGTTCTGGGATGACTTTTCCAAGATGGATAATCTGCTTCTGAAAAACTTTTTACTTCTTTGTATATTATAGTAGTACCGTCTTTGCTAATATAATTATCTATTGAATGAGCTTTCCAAAGTTTATTTTTTATAGTTTCCAACATATATATTTTATTTTCTTTTTTAACGGGCTCATACAATTTAGTTAACGGCTCATTTTCGTTTGTATAGACTTCTAAATTTGCGCCATTTAATTTATTTAGCCCCCAGCCTTCTGTTGTTTCAATTTTATGGAGCAAATCATAGGACAAACAGCCGCTGTAGGATTTGAATTTTATTTTCTCAAAACCTTTTGTAAAAGCTAGGGCAGACATGCCGACACCCATCATAGAATATCCTATACCGGTATCTATTTTTTCTACGCCATATTCTTCTGCAAAATCCTTCAAATTCTGAAGCTGAGGGAATATAGCTCCGCTTCCGATACCCATCAAATCATTTATTACCCAATCCAATACTCCTTCCAACAGTCCGCCTATTGGATTTTTTATGTTCAATATAGACTTAACAGGTATTGAACCGTCTGCCCATAATATTACCTTATCCTCTTGAACATCTCTTACTATCGCTCCGTTAAAACCCGTCAAGAGATTATTTTCTGCAGCTTCTATAATATATTCTTTGTTATTTAACTTAAATTTTTCACCTTGTTTACGCCCTTTCTTAGCACCAGCCTCTTTTAAAGCTTTTTTATCACTTAATATTTTAATTAATCTTGCCTCTGTATCATCTATAGAAATTGCTTCATTATATGTATTACTATCCAAGATATATTTATTATTATGTTTCATAGTATTATCCTCTTCACTTTATATCCCTTGGGAATATATAATTCTACATCTTTACCAAAATAAAAAAGAACTCTGCCATCATCTAAAACTACAGACCAGCCACCCGGATTTTTATAATGCATTTTGGGCAATAATTTTATTTCTTTTGTATTTGGATTAAATATTTCAACTCTATCTTCATAAGTTGTACCCAATTTAAATATCCAAACACTATCTGATTTTTCTAAATTTTCTCCACCATTTATTATTATATTATCATCAGGTAATAACGTCATATTGTAATAAGTGCTTGAACCTCTTGGAACTAATAATCTACCTATTGTTTTTAATTCATCCGTATACGGATTGTATTCTTTTATATCCGTAGTCCAACCGCTAAATATTATTCTGTCATCAGATAATTTTAAGAAATTCTCACCATAAGCAGAATGTTTTGATTCAAAAAAGGTTTGAGTTTCTGGATTATAAATAAAAAACTTTGAATTTGATTCTATAAACAATCTACCATCGTTTAACTGAATAACTGTTTTTATTAACCCGAAATTTCTACAGACATTCAACAATGTAAACTGACCTGTAGCTGGATCATATAGTTCAAAACAGGCAGCCCTTTTCGACATTTCATCGTCAACAACACCAACAGGCACAGTAGAATTTCTTTGAGTTAACCCTCCTATTCGAAGGACATTACCATTTTTAAGTAAAATATTTGAGGAATTATTCCTTCTGATATTTATTTTACCGGTATATTCAAATTTATTAGTAGCAGGATTATATAATTGAGCCGACAATGAGTTATTATATCTATCTAAATATTTATTATACATTTTATGCAATAGCGGCTCTTTTTTAATATATGGCAAATAAATTTGTTGTTTTTGCAGCTCCGTAAGATGTGAATACTCTTGCCAACGATTTTTATAGACTTTAGTATTATTATTTGGCAATTGAATCTTTCCGGAATTCAAATCATTATTAATTAGTTTATAAATAATATCTTCAAATTCTTCTGATGGAAATTTCATATATGGAGCAATAAACAAAATTTTTCCGTTATTTAATAAAGTTCCAACATCATTTCCATGAATATCTATATTTTTATTAAAAGATTCTGCTTTACTGAAAGTATTTGTAACAGGATTATATATAATATTATCTATAGAACTTATATAAATTCTACCATCCTGTAATTTTATTGGTTGACCATATAAAGGATACTTTGTTTTTAATTTTTTAAAATAACCATGTGCATAATCAAGCGTTTCGGCATTTATAGGCAAATTACAGCTGACAATTGCTATAAATATTATAAAAAATCTAATCATTTTCCAAATTATACATTCCATATTCAAGCACCCTTATTTCTTTATTTTTTTAGGGACATATATTTCATTATCCTTTGAGTCATAAATTAATATTCTGCCATCACTCAACAATACCATGTCATATGACGTTGGATGTAAATACTTTGTGGATGCTGCAATACGAGCTTCACCTGTCCTAAAGTCATAATAATCTGCCTTTCTGGCACTATCTGGAAAACCCTTTATGGGATCCCTTGTATCTAAATATCCACCTATGACCAAAACTTTTTCTTCCGGCAGAACGACTAGTTGTAATTCACCAAGAGAATAACTATCATGTTTCATTAACAATTTGACTTTTTTTTGAAAAATGTTCTTTTCTGTATCAAATACAAAAAAGCTTTGCTCATCTCCGTTTTCTACCAATAACAATATTAAATAAGAATTTAACTGCCAGGTTTTCACGCAATAATAACCTTCATAGGGAAATGTTTTAACTTCGGAAAACGAATTCTTCTCAATGTTATAATAGCAATATTCTTTACCAGATAGATACAGAAAAATCTTATTATTATCTAGCAAAAAGGCTCTACTAACAAAATTCGCAGGTTTTAATACATTTAATATTGTAAATTTTCCTGTGTTTGGGTTGAATTCTTCAACTTCACCATCTTCCCAAAAGAGCAGCACTTTACCGTCATCCTTCAATACCATCTTTGCCCAAAAATAAACATATTTATCACTAAAATTTGGTTTGCCGGTATATTCAGATATACCAGTTTCAGGATCATATATAAAAGCGCGCATACTTTTTAATCTTCGCTCGCAATAAGCATTATATCGTTTTAATAGGTCCCTGTCCCTTTTTATTATTGGCATGTATATTTTTGCTTTTCCTTCTTCGTCAAGCTCCATGTATTCTTGCCATTTTGAACGCCTTAATTCCTCTTTTTCGTCCAATGATTTTAGTAGAAAGTTTGGATCTTCTTTTAATGCGTCATTTGTTACCTGCTGCATATAGGCCGCCTGTATCTCTGGTCTAAACTTACATGAGGGTTGTTCCAAATATCTTCCAAAACACAAAACTTTGCCATTTTTCAAGACTACTGCTGAATGCATAGTATCATTGTTTATAAAGTATATTAATGGAGCCAGAAGATCCGCTGTTTTTTTAAATTTGTTCGTTACTGGATCAAAGACAAAAGTATCCCGATTACCCATTATTAGAATATTATTATTTGGCAATTTAAGGGGGCTGCCATATATTTCATATTTTGAACCTCTTAGGCGCTCAAACCTGCCATTTGCATAATCAAGAGTTTGGGCAATTGCTTGTGTACAAAACTGACAACTAATTACCATACAAAATAATATACAGAATACTCTAACCATTCTTAACCCCATTTACTTGCTATTGTTTAAGAATATTACCAGGATAAATAACTGTCAATTAACTGGTTGGTTATTTTTACAAATAATTTTATTATCCAGCAGACTCCAAATAAATTTGCAAGGCATCCAAATCGCTTGCACGCTCCTCAAACAAAGATGCTTTTTCTGCACTTAATATATTTATGTATATAGTTCCTTGCAATGTGCCTACTGTTTCATTTAACAATATGTATTGAGATTTTCTATATGCCTCCCATTTCACTTGCGTGTTTCGCAACAAGGATGCCTGTTTTGGAGTAAGACCTGAACTTAACCGCTGCAAATTCGCATTAATCTCCTTTTTCCATGCTTCAATTGAGTTATTTACACATTTTGACATACCTGCTGTTGTATAATGTTCTTTTTGCATACAAGCTGCGACTTGTTTATCAATATATATTTTTTTTTCTTGAAAAGAAGAAATATCTGAATCTTGATTCTTTGAATGAATAAGTTCATTAGTTAGTTCTGTTACTTTAACTTTTTCGATATTTAGCTGTCTTTTTAATGAATTAATATAACTGTTCAAATAAATTTGATAACACACTACTAATACAAAAACAACAAGAATAAACAATACACTTTTTCGCTTCATCATACCCCCTTCAAGAGATTAGGATACTATGGTTCTATAAATGTTGTCAATTAGCCGCTGCGCTATTTATTATTAGGGAGAGATAGACTACTCTCCCCGTAAATACGCTTCAAATGCTGCATCATAAGGACCTGAATAATATGCTTCCGCTCTGTTCACACGCTCCCCTTTTAAATACTCTTCAAAGGCAGGATCCTTATTTAAATCATCGGCATACAGAACATCATCTTTGGACTGATTTAACGGCTCAAATTCGTCTTCTGACTCTTCAAGATCTTCAATATTTTCCAATTCTGCTTCACTCTCAGCTACATCCGGAAGTTCTGACTCTTCTATAACATCTGACTCGTAATCCGAATCAGGTTCTTCTCCTAGCTTTGGAGTTTCTTCAACTTCTGATACCTCTTCCGCCCCCGGTTTCTCCTCTACTTCAGAATCCATTATTCTTACATCCGGCCCCATTCTGCCTTCTTCCACAAGTGCAAGATGATTACCTCTCAAATTTCTTTGAACAGCATCATAGTGCTTTCCGTTATACTCCCCGGGAGTAGGATCATAATCACAAAAATACCCTAAGGATAACTGTTTTTTGCCATTTTCGATCTCTTCCTTTAAGGCTTCTGAAAATATTTTTAAATCTGCATAAATGGTGTCATCTTTTAGATAAACATTTTCACCAATTACACCATGGATACCCTTTTGTTCAGGATTAACCATGCCATCTTCGCCGCCGAGCATGGCATGCTCATCAACAATAGGAAGCAATTGCAAAGATTTTAAACTTTCTTCAGACCCGACTTCTTCTGCCGGTCTTAGAACATTATAAAGCTTATCAGGTATCAATTTATCTGATATCTGGCTTCCTAAATATGGATAAATCCCAACCTTAGATATCGGATTATCTGCCATTAGCCAAAAATTATTATGATCAACTATTTTCATATAAATTTTCCTTTCCTGTTTATTAATAGCAACGAAGCAAAAACTCCGTCAATGTAAATTTCAATAATCTATATAAATAAAATGCATGACAATAAATTTAAATTTTACTACTTGTAAAACAGCTTAATTCCTCCAAAAATCGGAGTAAACATAAAAATATCCTATATTTTTGAATATTTTAATAATTCTACAAAACTCGGTTCATCCATTTAATGTAGATTTTATCCATGCCTGAATAAGCATGCCTTAAATCTCATCCAATCAGATGAACAATTTTGCATCAATATTCTTATAACTATTACGATATATTAAAAAAATTTAAATTTTCGTCCTTTATTTTGTAGTAAACTAAGAGCTACTATCAGTTTTTATATTAGCTGAAGTACTTGCATTAAACTTGTTTTCCGTTGTATTTTCCTCTAACCCAGAATTATCCATCTTTACAGAGGTCTGATTACTTTCTTCATTTTTGTCAGGTTTATTTTCTTCTTCGCTTTTGTTAAGCTTTGAATTTGGAGCATTTCCAGTTAATGTATTATAGCCGCTTGCCGGATCAAGCCTTAAAGTTTCCCGGCATTCATCGTTACTGATTACGCCTGCAGCTACATAACTTGTATTAATCCTGGATTTAATTTCATTGCACTCAGCCAACTCACGAATAGACGGTGTATCAATCGGGTTAAATTCACACTCAACAACGTACTCTTTATTAAAACGGGATTTAAGTAAAAGCATATAATGGAAATTCAAATATGGCATGTAATCTTCTTTTTGAATTGATTGCAGCAAAGAATTATATTGAGCTTTTTCAAAATCCCCTGAGGCATTGAAACCTTTTGGCTGTGTTTCCAATAACTTAGTAGCCTGCATTCCGGCAGCAGCAGCAACAAGCTGATACTGTGACATCATAACCGCATCAAAATCAGTTAAAGAAGTATCAATCTGCCCTATTGCCTGATCAGGACGTTTAATAACCACACCCCAATTATCCCGGAAATACGTAAACGCTTTAGCATCATTTTCCGCTTTATTTTGGTTAAGCACATAATTTCCAAGGTTTCCATCCATATACAAAAGACGCTTTGACTTGGCAAGCATAGGAGCTTCATTTGCAACACTTTCTGCGGCATAAACTCTCTGGTAGACAAGCTGCGGAATCGGATATCCGCCATAATAATAAGTCGGTTTTAAAATATCCGGCACATTCCCATTAACAGCTTTTACAACCCAGGTTTTATGCAATCTTTTTCCGTCAGGCAATCTGTACCACTCAGGCTCATAAAAATTTGCAGATGCCGTATTTGTAGCAGCATCAGCATTTAATTCAGGCGAAATCCAATAAGGATCAATATTCACCATCCCTTTATAATTTCCTGATTTAACATACTTCAGATTAAAAGGTTTTTCGTAATTCACACCTTCTACAAGCGGATAAGCATAAGCAACACCAAATTGACGCTTTTTCTCTGCAAATTCAACGGCCATATCTTTTATCTTATAACCTGTTTTACTATCTGAATTAAGCTTAAGTTCAGTTAAAAGCTCTTTATCCTTGCTTAAAACATCTTTAGTTTTATATGCGACATTGTAATCAGGCGCCATAGCTTCTTTTGGCGGAAGTATACAGCATTTATTAATTAACCAGTTCTGGCTTAACAGTGCACAGGCCTGAAAACCAATAAATCCCTGCAAAGCAAAATGTGTATAAATAATATCATTAACCTGCCCGTAAATTGCATATGCAGAATTAAGTTTAGCGCCAGAATCACTGAAACTATCCATTGCCATACCATTTGCGGAGTGCGGAATCAAATCTTTTTGAGTTCGCTGCAAACTATGAGCTAAAAGCTCATTTCTGTCAGCTTCCGGCAGAAAGAAATAAGCAGATTCTTCATTTTTAGGTGCTTTTTCTTCAAGAATCTGTTCAACCTGCCTTTTAATATATTCATCTATTTTTTTAAACATTATTTTCTCCTTGTTATAATTAATGTACGAGTTAACGCATAGCCGACGGCATATCCCTTTCCAGCGCATACCTTATTGCATCTATTGTGTGATCATTTTTATCGGGATATTCATTTCTTATTGTTCCATCTCTGTTTTTTTCGAATTCACACATTGTGAATTCTCTTTTCACATTTGGACATCTGAGAGGATCAATAACGATTTTTTCCAATCCTTGCAGAAATTTAAACCCAAAACCTCTTGAGCCCTGGCCCTTTTTGGCACCACATATAGGAAATCCGGCATCCCAGAATTCTCCAATTGATTTTGGGTCTTCGCTGTCCGCAATAATTTCTGAATAAGGAACATGAATTTCCGACACTTTTTCGATTGCAGCAGCGTTCAGCATTCCGTATTCAAAAATTTCATTAAAAACATAAAGTCTTTTCAGCTTTTTGTTATAATTACACTGCACAAAACAAAAAGGATCTGCAGCATAGCCCCAGTCAATACCTTCCCTGATGTTGTCAAAGCTTTTAATTTCCTCATCTGTAAACTGCCTGATTTCAACATTTGGAAAAACAGTAAGTCCTGTTCCGGTCATCTCTCCAAGATATTCGTGCCTGTAGGCAAGCTCGTTAGTTTTTTTTAAATGTTCAGCCTCCAGAAAGAATTGTTTTCCCAGCCAAGACCTTGGAACATCCAAATATGTTGAATGATGAACTAACCTGTCTTTACGAACCTCCTGAACCTCTGCATTAATCCAGTTTGAGGTATTAGCAGGCGGGTTAAAAGATTTAAAAGAGATAAATTTATCCCCGCCTCTTAAAATCGACTGTTCAACACTTCTTATTTCATTCATACCATCAGCTTCATTGACTTCTTCAAACCAACTGAACTTGTAATACCCGCCGTTAGCAGGTTTAATTGATTTTAATTTTTGCGGGTCATCCATTCCGACAAACAGTATTTCCTGTCCTGTCGGCAGGTATTCCAGTTTCAGCGGGCTTTTATAGGCTTTCCAACTGTCGGCAACATCTAAAATCTGGACAGCCCATTTAAGCTGGTTATAAACACTTTTTTCTAAAGACACCCCGTACTTTCTCAAGCAAATTCCATTGGCATGCTCATCATTCATAATCCCGTAAATAAGTTCTATACTAATAAAACTGGATTTTGAAGATCCTCTGCCGCCCTTTAGCCAATAATGGGTATGCCTGTTAAGCTTAATATCTCTATGCACGTCAAAAAAGGCAGGTGCAATAAGTTTAGTAAAATCTTTTTCCATTGTCATATAAAAACAAATTCAATACCTAAAGAAAAGCAGGACGCAATGTCCTGCCGCAAAATAAAATCAAAGAGAGTAAGAATTTAGGAATGTGTATAACTTAAAAACTTTTCCTGGGTTGCAATTTTTCTGTTATTAAAGTTATAAATTACTCCCCTGTTGTTATAGTAGATTTTTTCATTAGAAGCCGCGCCGCGCATTATCTCAAAATCGTTTATTTTTTTTGACAGAATTTTATCACGCAAAACCTCAGCCTTTTTCCCTGATTTTCGAACAATAAGAGAAAGGGTGCCATCTATGGAGCACTCCCATATTGCAGCAACAGGCTGCCCGCAAATAGCACAAGTATCCAAAAAGTATAAACGTTTCCAAAATTTTTTAGTAGGCATATTGTAAACTTTGCATGGCTGATCAAGGTTACAGCAAAATACCGTATACTCCATACTTTAATATACATCCTTCCATCCCACGGTCGATACCAAGCCATCAACATTAACATCTGTAGTATCCAACCTATTGCGTATGCTTTAAAACAGTTAGTACTCTGTAGTTAACTCCGGTCATCTACATTTTTATTATAACGTTTATAAGTTTATTTGTGTATACTTTAGACTTACAATTTCCAAAGTCGTAACAATTTCAAAATGTAATTTAACTAAAACGCATACAGCAAAAAAGATTTCAAGCAATTGGATTTTAGAAATTCTATTTTATTTTCGAAACAAAACTAATATAATAGCCTATTCAGGCGCTGAACAAATCCCTTAAGCCAATGTTTTATAAGGCATTTTGGTAACATAACATAAAAATGTATGGAATAAAAGAAAGGTTTGGAGCTATTATGAAAGAAGCAATTATTCTACTGAATAATCATTTGAGAGATGTTTTTGAAAAATCCACGACTTGGTTTATCATATTACTATTGGTTCAGTTAATAACAATATGGCTTGTTATTTATATTTATCTTGACATAGAAAACAGCAATTATCATTATTACATGAATACAAAAACCAGTCTTGAAGGAATACATCATGTCAAAATAGACAGTTTTGACGGAAAAATAGAAAAAGAGTTAACAACGGAAGAACAATTACTGAGAAAACACAACAGGAAATGGCATCTTAAATACTTATTTAAATAAAGCTATTTTCCAATACAAAAATGGGAAAATATGTTATCAAGAATTTCATCTGTAATAACTTCCCCTGTAATCTCATCAAGTGCAAGAAGTGCCGCTTTTAAATCTATTGATATCATATCCTGAAGTTCATTAATCTTTGCAGCATCAAGAGCGCGCACTAAACTTTCCCTGCATCTTTTAAGACATTCTTCCTGTCTGTGGTTAGTAATGAATTCTGCATCTTCAACAGAAAATTCACACACTGTATTTTTTATTTGTAATTTCAACTCTTCAATGCCGGAACCGGTTAATGTTGAAATATGCAAAATCTTATCTTCATCAAACGGAAGCTGATTATTGTATAAAGGTAAATCAGCTTTATTTGCAATAATAATATTCTTTTTATCTTTTATAAAATTCCATATATCCAAATCTTCCTGGACAAAAGGTTGCGAAGAATCAAATATAAAAAGAACTAAATCAGCTTCATCTGCAGATTGTTTGGAATATTCAATGCCAATTTCTTCAACCTTACCGACTTCTTCACCTTGGCGAATACCTGCGGTATCAATCAAAGTAATAGCAACATCCCAATCCAGATTTTCTTTTAAAACGTCACGAGTAGTACCGGCAATATCAGTAACAATGGCCCGTTCAACATTCAAAAGAGTATTGAACAAAGAAGACTTTCCGACATTCGGTTTTCCGACAATTGCAACTTTAACACCTTGTCGTAAGATATCAGATGTCTTTACGCAGGATAGAATTTTATCAATTTTTGTTTTTTATGATTCAAAAGAAGTTATCAAATAAGAATATTCCGGTTCGACAACATCTTCCGGAAAATCAATTCCTGCAACTATCCTAGAAAGAGTTTCAAAAATTTCTGCT
>CALUUU010000037.1 GCA_944324035.1 Candidatus Gastranaerophilales bacterium | reverse complement strand
AAAAAAAAAAAAGAATATAAAAAAAAAAAAAAAAAAAAAAAAGATATTAAAGATGAACTTGAAAAATTAGAAAATGCAGAAATATTTAACAGCAATGAAACTACTCATTCAATGGTAATTGCGTATCTACTACTTAATGAGCCAGAATTTTTAGAAAAATTTTTTAATGAAATTGGGCTGGATACATTAAACTTTGTAAAAAAGCCGATAATTCAAACAGAAGCAAATCATATTGATATACTAATAAGAAATGAAAATTCAATAGTTGTAATAGAAAATAAATATAAAGACAGGGGTAGAGAAGATAAAGGCAATACGGGTTTATATTGTAAACAGCTTAAAAAATATGAAAATTATATAGAAAAGAAATACCCACAAAAAGACTACCCAGATTTAGAAAAAAGATTTATCTATTTACGCCCGTTTCAACATAAACTTGATGAAGATTGTAAAAATTGGTGTCCCTTTACTTATAAAACAATATTGAAAATTTTAAATACTCTTAACATAAGTAGCGAACCAATTGATAGGTACAAAAAAATTATAAAAAAAATTTATGAACCACAAGAAATATGTAAAACTATACTAAAAGAAATTTTAAATCTGAATGATACAAATTCTATTAAAATTGATGATGAAAGAGGCGATATAAACGGTTATGCAATCAGGATTTCTTTAGACTGGAAATATAAGAGTTTTATAGAAATAGAGCACCATTGGCCTTTTGACAAAAATAAAGTTATGACAATAAACCTAACTGTAAAAAAATCGGAAAAGACCAAATATGACGACCAGCTTTTAATTAAATTAATAGACCTTTTTAGCGAAAAATCAAAGCTAACAGATGAATATACTTGGTATAGCGAGGAAATATGCAAAAATAAAGATTTTTCACAAGAAACTTTTAAAGAAAAGTTAACAAATTCAAAAATAATTTTTATTTTAAAACAGAACAATATTTTTTAGTATGACACAACTTGATGACTCAATTAACACTAATCGAAAATTAGTCGCAAAATAGAATTTAAACATAAAATAAAGGCTTTAGAGATTTTCTAAAGCCTTTATTTATAAATGGTCGGGATGACACGATTTGAACGTGCGACCCCCTCGTCCCAAGCGAGGTGCGCTACCAAACTGCGCCACATCCCGAGATTGGTGCTCTCTATTTGTCGTAGCGCACCTTCGGTGCTACATCTCACAAAACGATACTTAATCGTTTTGTTCGGCAGAGTCAAACTGCGCCACAACACGGAGTATTTTTTTACTTCTGCAGCGTTTCATTGGTAGTGCCAAATACGCTACAGTTCAAAGTATTTAATTATCAATTTGCTGGCGCACCTTCAGTGCTACCTCTCACAAAACAATACTCAATTGTTTTGTTCGGCAGAGTCAAACTGCGCCACATCCCGATTTCATCGGTCACGTTAATTATTTTATGTTAAACAAATTTCTAAGTCAAGAGCTTTTGTAAATTTCTTCTTTTCTTGACTTAGAGCCATGTTTGTAATACTTTGTATTAAGTTAGTTATAATTATAGAAGAGGATTAGGGACATTGGATTTTGTAGGTTTAACTATTAAGATATTAAAATTTTTGGCTGCTTTTGTAGGCGGTTATGGTATGGCTATTGTTGTTTTGACATTAATTATGCGTGCAATTATCTGGCCTTTAAATGTTTCCCAGCAAAGAAACATGCGTACTATGCAGATGCTGCAGCCTAAATTAAAAGCTATCCAGGATAGATATAAAAGTAATCCGCAGGTTATGCAGCAAAAACTTATGGAATTTTATAAGGAACATAAGTTTAATCCTATGGGCGGCTGTTTGCCTTTGTTAATCCAAATGCCTATATTCATTCTTTTATATAGTGCGTTAATGAGTCCGCAGTTTATTTCTCTTGCCGGCAATTCTAAATTCTTATTCATAAACAGGCTTGATACAACCTTAAGGGCAAGTGCCGGAATTTCCAACGACGGTACTATGGGAACTTCTAAATATGATATATTTATACCGGGCAAAACTGCAAGAGTTTATATAGGTGAAGAAGTTCTTGATAATGTAAAAATTACAAAACCGAAAAATGCTCTTGAAGTTCAAGGCGAAATTAACCCGGGTGAAAATTTGGATTTAAAAATGAGCCTCGATCATTTGGATTTGAAGTTTAGCCAACTGGATAAAATTACAAAAGCTGAAATTAATGTAACTGATGTAAATACAAAAGAAACTGAAAAAGTTACTTTTGACAGAGCAGAAGGACTTCTTGTTGCTTCTATTCCGACTATCGAAATCAAAAAAGCCTTTCATTGGGATGTGTTAGCGCTTATTGCTATATTTGCACTGACAATGTTTCTTTCTCAGAAACTTATTATGTCAACTAACAGCAAAAATATGCAGGATATGGATCCTACCCAGCAGGCTATCCAAAAATCTATGGGTACATTTATGCCTATTATGATTATTGCGACATTTATTATGATTCCGATACCGGCAGGGGTTTTCATTTACCTTATTGTAAGTAATGTTATTCAGGTTCTTCAAACTGTTATTGTAAACAAGCAAATGGACGCTGAAGACGCTCTTAAAGCAGCTAAAGTTAGTGATATAGATTTAGCTAATGCAAAAAATGTAACGAAAGATGATAAGTAATGCCGATGCATCTTTCTGATTACGATTATAATTTACCGGAGAACCTTATTGCACAGCTTCCTGCTGATAAGCGGGAAAATTCAAAAATGATGGTGCTTTCAAGGGCGAAGCATTCCATAGAGCACAAACATTTTTATGATATTGTAGATTATATTGATTCAAATTCTATACTGGTTCTAAATAACACAAAAGTTCTTCCGGCAAGGCTTTACGGTAAAAAAGAAGAAACCGGTGCAAAAATAGAAGTTCTTTTATTAAAATCTGTTTCAGCCGATGGACATATTTGGGAAGTTTTAATAAAACCGTCCAAGCGCGTTAAGGTTGGAACTGTAGTAAAAGTCAGTGATGAACTTGCCATCAAAATTTTGGAGAAAAAAGAAGATGACGGAGAGTGGGTAGTTGAGCTTCTATGCGACGGAAATGTTCTGGATGTGCTCCACCGCAACGGAAATATTCCCCTGCCGCCTTATATTGAAAGAAAGATGGCAGGCGAAGATTTAAAAAAGCTGGATTTTGAGCGGTATCAGACAGTTTACGCGAAAGATGAAGGCTCTGTTGCTGCACCTACTGCCGGGCTGCATTTTACTCAGGAAATTTTAGAAAAGTTAAAACAAAAGGGTGTAGAAATCGCATATGTCACTCTGAATGTCGGAATGGGAACTTTCAGACCGGTTAAGTGTGAGAATATTCTTGAACACAAAATGCATTCTGAAGCTTTTGAAATAACAGAAGAAGCAGCTGCACAAATTAATAGAGCTAAAGAAGCCGGTAAAAAAGTTATTGCGGTCGGAACTACTTCTGTCAGAACTCTTGAAACTGCATATCAAAAATTTGGTAAAGTGCAGGCATGCAGAGATAGTTCGGAGCTTTTTATTTATCCGCCTTATAAATTTGGGGTTGTGGATGAATTGATTACAAATTTCCATTTGCCAAAATCTACTTTGTTAATGCTTGTAAGTGCATTTGCCGGCAAGGATTTTATTTTTGAAGCATATAAAGAAGCCGTAGAAAACAAATACAGATTCTTTTCCTATGGCGATTGTATGTTTATTAAATAAAATGTGAAAAATGTCCGGTTTTCTGTGGAATCTTCCCGGAGGCAAGACCCTGAAACAAGTTCAGGGTGACAATTTTAGCCATTATTGGTGGAATTTACTATATAAGTCCAAAAACTTTTTAGTTGAATAATATTCCTACAATTGCGGCTGACATATAGCAGGTAAGAGTACCGGCTATAAGTGCACGGACACCTAGTCTGGCAAGGTTTTTACGTTGGTTTGGCGCAAGTTCTCCGATACCTCCCAGTTGAATGGCAATAGAACCAAAATTTCCAAAACTGCATAATGCAAAGCATGCTATGAGATAACTTTTTTCGGAAAGCTGTGCAGGGAGGTTTGTCAAATCAACATATGCAACCATTTCATTTAACACAAGCTTTGTTCCCATAAGGCTGCCTACAGTAGTTGCTTCATGAAGCGGTACACCCATCAAAAATGCAAACAATGCAAAAATTTTGCCTAAAATCATTCTAAGTGAAAGCTGTGTTAAATCAAACCAAGCAAAATTTATGTGCAGATATTTGACAATAAAATTTCCAAAGCCGCCGAGGAACCAATCTACCATAGCAACAAGCGCAACAAGTGCCAAAATCATTGCAACAACATTAATAGCAACTTTCATCCCTTCAGAAGCACCCGCTGATATTGCGTCAAAGAGATTTATATATGGCTTTTTCCGCTTGCTGTATGTAATTTTGAAATCTTCACTGGTTTCAGGTGTATGGGTTTCCGGATACATAATTTTTGAAATAACTAGAGCTCCCGGAGCTGCCATTATAGATGAGGCAAGCAAATATTGAGCCGGAATTCCTATTCCTATGTATATAGGCATGGTTGCTGCCGAGATACATGCCATACTTCCTGCCATAGAGGCTAATAATTCTGAACGGGTCAATTTTGCAAGATAAGGTCTTATCATAATTTGTGCGGCAATTTGTCCGACAAAAGAGCTTGCAACGTTAGATAGAGCTTCTGCCCCGCTTACATTCATAAGTTTATTCATTGCTTTTCCGAAAAGCGGAACGATTCGCTGCATAATTCCGTAATAATACAGGATATTAACCAGTATCATCATAAATATCAGAGAACATATTAGCTGTAATGCAAATACATTTGCACCAAGCCCAAAAATATTTTCCAATTTTGTGTTACTGATAAGCGGGCCAAAAACAAATGCCCCGCCTTCTTTTGCAAAATCTAAGATTTTTTGGATAAACATGCCAAGACTCATAAACAAAGCTCTGCCAAGCGGGAATTTAAATACAAAAAGAGCAAGCAGGATTTGTAATACAAAACCTGTGCCTATTGTTTTATAGTTAATTGCTTTTTTATTATTGGACATTAAAAAAGCAATCAAGAATATAAATATAATCCCAAAAATTCCAAAAAATCTATCCATATAACCTCTAGCATTTATGTAATTTACTAAATAATTATACAAAAAACGAAATTAAATGTGATTGTAAAATTTTAAAATGTGATAAAAGTTAACTAATTAATTATAAAAATTAAAATTATTTTAGATTTTAATAAAATAAAAACTCCCGGCTCAATAAGAACCGGGAGTGGAGTTTTGTATGCAAAAGACTTTTATTTAACAGCTTTTACAAGATCAGCAGTGATATCTGTACCACCGTATAAAACTACACCTTTAGCCAATACTAAATCATAGTTATTTGCTTTTGCTGTTTCTGTAATTTTAGCTGAGATATTTTTATCTATAGCTTGTAACTTTGTAGTGTATTCTTTTTCAATAGCTTCTCTTTTGGTTATTAATTCTTTATTGTATTTTTCTTCAAGAGCTTTTTTCTTCTTTTCATCAGTTGTTGCAGCTACGTCTTTTCTTGCCTTTTCAATATATTTTATCATATCTTGTGCTTTTGCCTGCTGTTCTTTCTTTAATGCCTGCACCTGGGATGATGATGCTACAACTTCAGGAACATCAACTATTGCTACTTTAAAGTTTGCAGGTACATCAGACATTGCAAAATTATTAACGCCCATACCAATAACAAATGCAGCCAGTCCAATTGTCAAAAATTTGATTTTGTTATTCATTTTTCTCTCCTTTATTTGTTTTGAATACGAATTCAAAACTCTCCTAATACATTCGTATGATTATTTTATACCACACTCATACTTTAATGTGAACTTTTTATAAGTTTCTTTACACGGATATTAAAATCCTCTATAATAATATCAGGTGAAGATAAGAATTTACTCTTATGTAAATTTTTGTTAAAAAAAAGCAATAAAAATTTAGAAAGTGTTTTTTTTGCTGTATCTAAGTTCCAAAATATTATTATCACAGACTTGTAGATTATTTTAAAAGATTAATTACTAAACTGAAGGTGAATAATGAAAAAGAAAACTAAAAGTATGAAAATTGCCGGCACAATTCTTGGGATGTGTGCTTGTTTGGCTATTGCAATGCCGGTTTCTGCTGTTGATGCATCTATGGGAGCCAGCGGAACAACAGGGGCTCTTGGCGGAATGCAATATAATATGCCATCCGCGCAAGACTTGCAGCTTATGCAGCAGCAAAGCGGCATGAACTACCGTCACGAAGAAGATGTTATGCGCAGGCAGATGATGCAGGGTGATGTTAACCGCCAGTATCAGGAATATTCTGAATACGGAAGAGCCGGCAACCCTAAAAGTCAGGATGTTGTAAATGAATATCAGCCTGATAACGGTTATATGCAGGGCGGTATTCAAGGGGCTGATACCCAAACTTTATTTGTAAACAATATTGAGGTTTCACCTTCCCAAATATTAACACAAGAGGAAGTTAGTAAAATTGTAGGTCCTCTTATCGGAAAAAATGTTACTATCTCTGATTTGAAAGGAGTAGTAGAACAGATTAATAAAATTTATGCGGAACGCGGTTTTGTTACAGCCCGTGCATTTTTGCCGGAACAAACAGTTGAAAACGGTAATATCAGAATTGAACTTATAGAAAGTAAAGTTGGGAATGTAACGGTTGAACAGAACAGATGGACAAAAACAGGTTATATTACAGCCCGTATGCCGCAAAAAGAAGGCGACTTGTTTGATATCGTAGAACTTGAACAGGATATCATGGACTTTAACCGTTACAATGACGGTGTTGCTCTTACCGCAAATCTTAAAGCAGGTGAAAAAGAAGGAACAACTGATATTGAACTTAAAGCTCACGAAAAAATTCCGTTCCATATTACTGGTATGATGGATAATGCGGGTCGTTATTCTACCGGTCGTCTTAGAGGCGGTGCTATGATTACGGCAGACAGTGTATTTGGTCACCGCGATAAGTTGAGTATCGGGTCTTATTTCTCTAATGGTGCTACCAGCCCGTTTGCAGATTACAACTTCCCGGTTAACAAAAAAGACGGTCGTGTAGGCTTTATGTTCAGTTCTACTTTTGCTGATGTAAGGCATGGTGTTTACTCTCCGCTTAATTTGAAAAGTAGAGCTTATACATATTCCTTGTACTATACGCAGCCTTTAATAAGAAAACCTGGATTTGAGTTAAAGAGTTATGCTGCATTGAACTATAAGCGTGCTACTTCCTTCTGGAATCCGTATGATTTATTCGGAAGTTCCCAGCAGTTAGGTGATACAGACCAGGTAACAAGTATTGATTTAGCTTTGAATATGAGAAAAGATACCAAGTATGGTATCTGGTATTTGAACCAGGGTGTAGGATATGCAGCTCCGTTATTTGACAGTGATTCAAATTATGTCAAAATCTTTGGTGGCGCTGTCAGATTGCACGACTTCTCTCACGGTATTATAGGTCAGTTAAGAGGTAACTATCAGGTTATTCCTAATAACAGATATGTACCGTATATTGATCAGTTCCAAGCTGGTGGTTTGGCAACTGTAAGAGGTTATCCTGAAGGTTCTATGATTGGTAAAAACGGCTTCTTCACTAGTGCTGAATTGATGTTCCCGTTATTACCTAGACAGATTACCAGTCCTAGAAGCAAAGAAAAGATTCCGTTTCTTGGCAGATACGTTAAGGGTGCTGTTTTTGCAGACTTCGGAGGTATTTTCCCGCAGGTTGATGAATATCAATACGGTGTTGGCGGAGGCTTAGGACACCAGGGTTCTTACTTTATGGCATCAATTGGTATGGGCTTAAGAGTTCAATTGCCTGGTGATTTGAGCGCTCGTTTATACTGGGGCTATCCGTTGATTAACAGTACATACTTTGAAAACGCTCCGGATGATAACAGAAGACTTGGCCGTTTGCACTTTGAATTAACGATGGAACCGAACTTGGATATGCTCTTAAGAGCTCGTCATAAGGAGGTTAAGGCAGAACCAAAACCTGTTCCGCCGCCACCGCCGCCGGAACCAACAAATAACTATGATGATATCCGTCACTACGATTACTTTAATGATGGAGGCGGAGGAGCCCTCTAAGATAAAATATTCAAAAAGAACAGGTTTTAAATTCAAAACCTGTTCTTTTATTATTAACTTCTTAATAATTTGAAATTTTTTCTTATTTATATAAAATTAAGCTATGGATGATAAGAATATTGATGTTATAGTAAAAACTCTTAAAGATGCAAAACAGCCTTGTAGTGAATTCGTGGGACTTATGGATAGTTTTAATAATCCATATCTTGTGCTGATTGCATGTATTTTAAGCCTTAGAACCAATGACAAAACAACTTATCCTGCAACTTTGAGGATGCTCAAACTAGGGAAAACTCCGGAAGATTTTGCAAAATGTAGTGAACAAGAACTTGAAAAGGCTATTTATCCTGTTGGATTTTACGCAAACAAGGCAAAGCAAATTATTCAGTTGTCAAAAGAAATTGTCGAGAAACACAACGGTAAAGTCCCGGAGTCGATAGAGGAGCTGGTAAAATTTAACGGTGTCGGACGAAAGACCGCAAACCTTGTTGTTGCAAGAGGTTTTAACAAGCCTGCAATCTGCGTGGATGTTCATGTCCATAGAATTTTTAACCGTATGGGTTATGTTAAAACAAAAACTCCTGAGGAAACAGAATTTGCACTCCGGGAAAAATTACCGAAAAAGTATTGGATTGATATAAATACACTTATTGTTACCCATGGACAGAATGTTTGCAAACCGCAAAGACCTTTATGCAATATTTGTCCTATAAACAAGTATTGTGATAAATTAATTTAAAAATTTTAATTAAAAATAGCAAAAAATATTTTGTTTGTATTTTATAGGATTAGCGATAACTAATATAAAGGGAATAGATATGAAAATAGGGCGAATTATCAGGAATATTCAGGCAAAAGCTGAACGCAGAGCTGTTATACGTAAAGAAAATAATATTAAAAAATATTTTAATATTAGTGATTTTGATGTCTATGGAGATTCTTATTCACAAATGTATACTGCACGACATGGTATAGCAAATTATGCAAAACAAAACGGTGTGTCTGTAGATGTTTATGATGCAAATAAATTTTTTGATGAAGATTTTAATCTTCCAAAAAGAATTAAAGAACGTTTGAGGGATAAACTGGAGCTTGTTGTCACCAATCGAAAATCCGGTAAATCAAGAAAAGCTATGATTTCAGCTAATACTAAAAAATCATTTCCTAAAATGGCGGTGCGTAAGTTTCTTCTCCCTGTTCCCGGGGAAGAGCTTGAGGTAGCAAGAGGTGTGTATAGTACGACTGATGATAATTTTTTGCGGAATTTATATAGAGCAATTGAACGGCTTACTAAAGAAGCTAAAGCCAAAAAGTAAGCTTATAAATTCGTGAAAAATTTCCCTATTGCTTTTCAAGCATTACTATGCGATAATTTTACCAGGAATTCTAATACATATAAGAATTTCGTGGTTAATGACATATATTTGTATAGGAGTGTGAGATGAGCAGTACGACTAATTCTCATAAAATCGACACATCAAAATTAGATGAAATCATAAATTCTTATGAAGGAAAGAAATCTAATTTGATTGCGATTTTGCAAAAAGTTCAGGAAGTATACAGATACTTGCCTGAAGAAGCGATGATTTACATTGGAACAAAAATGGAAGGTTTATCCCCGGCAACTGTTTTTGGGGTTGCTACTTTTTATGCTCAGTTTTCTTTGGAACCTAAAGGAAAATATGAAATAAAAGTTTGTGACGGAACTGCCTGCCACGTCAGAGGTTCTATGCCTGTTCTCAATGCTATTAAAGCAAGACTTGATTTGAAAGACGGTCAGCTTACAACCGATGACGGCTTGTTTTCTCTTGAAACAGTAAGCTGTCTTGGTGCATGCGGGCTTGCGCCTGTTGTCGTTATTAACGGAAAAGTTTATCCGCAAATGACTTCAGACGCTATTAAAATAGTGTTGGATACCTTGTTAAAAGAGGATAGATAATATGGAGACAAAGACTTTGAATATTGATATTAAATCAGAACAGCAAAGAGCCCAAGAGGCGATAAAAGCTCAGGGACTTAGAGTTCTGGTCTGTGCCGGTACAGGATGTGTTGCTAACGGATCTTTAAAAGTTATTGAAAAATTTAAAGAACTCGGTGCTGATGTATCTGTTTTGACCGATTACGATAAAATGACTATAGTACCGACCGGCTGCCACGGTTTTTGTGAACAGGGGGTACTCGTTGTCATCCCTGATAAACACGTTACTTATGTGAAAGTTAAGGTTGATGATGTCGAAGAAATTTACGAAAGCCATATAAAAAATAACAAACCCGTTGAAAGATTGTTATATGTTGATCCAAAAACCCATGAACGGGTTATGGATGATGAACATATTAATTTCTATGCTAAGCAAACTCGTACCGCTCTTGCAAACTGCGGAAATATTAATGCTGAATGTATTGATGAAGCTATTGCAGTACGAGGTTATGAAGCTTTATCAAATGTACTTAAGCAAAACGATCCTGACGCTGTAATTGCTGAAATTGAAAAATCAGGACTGCGCGGCAGAGGCGGCGGCGGCTTCCCGACCGGAAGAAAATGGAGATTTACTGCGGCAAACAGAGGCGGCAAATCTTATATAGTTTGTAACGGTGATGAAGGCGATCCAGGTGCATTTATGGACAGATCCGTTATGGAAGGCGACCCGCATAAACTTCTTGAAGGTATGGCAATTGCGGCATTTGCAATTGGTGCAGACGAAGGCTATATCTATGTTCGTGCAGAATATCCGCTTGCAATTAAGCGATTAAGAAAAGCTATTGCAGATGCCGAAGAAAGGCATTATTTGGGTAAAAATATTATGGGAAGCGATTTCTCGCTTACTATCCATATTAAAGAAGGTGCCGGAGCTTTTGTTTGCGGCGAAGAAACCGCACTTATGGCATCTATTGAAGGCGAACGCGGTATGCCAAGACCAAAACCTCCATTCCCGGCAAACAAAGGACTTTTCGGGCGTCCTACATTAATTAATAACGTAGAAACACTTGCCAATGTTCCGGTTATTATGCTTAAAGGTGCCGACTGGTTTGCGTCTTTCGGTACGGAAACTTCTAAAGGAACAAAGACTTTTGCTCTTACAGGTGAAGTTAATAATACCGGGCTTATTGAAGTTCCTATGGGTACGACTCTTCGTCAAATTGTTTTTGATATCGGAGGCGGTATCAGAGGCGGAAAGAAATTTAAAGCAGTTCAAATCGGCGGACCTTCAGGCGGTTGCTTGACAGAAGAACATCTTGATTTGCCGATGGATTATGACAGCCTTATCAAAGCAGGTGCTATGGTTGGTTCCGGAGGACTTGTTGTAATGGCGGAAGATACTTGTATCGTTGAAGTTGCAAGATTCTTTATGAACTTTACACAGCACGAAAGCTGCGGAAAGTGTGTTCCGTGCCGAGAAGGAACCAAAAATATGCTTAGAATTCTTGAAAAGATTGTTGCAGGCAAAGGTGAAATGAAAGATTTGGATACTCTTGAAGAACTTGCACAATCAGTTAAAGAAGGATCTCTTTGCGGTTTAGGAAAAACTGCACCAAATCCGGTTTTATCTACTCTAAAATACTTTAGAGATGAATACATTGCGCATATTAAGGACAAAAAATGCCCTGCAGGAGTTTGTACGGCAATGAAGAAAATTGTTATCGTACCGGAACTTTGCAAAGGGTGTACGAAATGCGCAAGAACTTGTCCGGTCGGCGCTATTGACGGCGTTGTTAAACAGCCTCACCATATTAATCAGGAAAAATGTATTAAGTGTGAAGCTTGCTTAACTAACTGTCCGTTCAAAGCTATAGTATTAGAGTAACGAACCATACCCTCACGCATTTGGAGAGGATATAATAACCAAAAGGAATAAAAAAATGACAGATAAAAAAACATTATTTATAGACGGCAAAGAGGTTGAATTTACAGACGAACCGAATTTGCTTGAAGTTATAAGAAAAGCAGGAATGAATGTTCCGACATTCTGTTACAGACCGGATTTAACATCATTTGGCGCTTGCAGAATGTGTGTTGTAGAAGTTGAAGGCAGAGGGATTCAGTCATCCTGCACAATGCCGCCAGAAAACGGATTAAAAATCCATCTAAATACAGAAAAAACAAGACGTATCAGAAGAACAGTTCTTGAATTGCTTCTGGCAAATCACGACAAAAAATGTCTGACTTGCGAAAAAAGCGGAGATTGTGAACTGCAGCAATATGCCGAAGAATACGGAATTACTAACATAAGATTCCCGGATAAAGAATTAGAGGATTATCTTCCTGTAGATGACAGCAGTCCGTCTATCGTTAGAGATCCTAATAAATGTATACTTTGCGGAGCTTGTGTACGTGCTTGCTCAGAATTTCAGGGACACGCAGTTCTCGGGTTTGCAAACAGAGGATCCAAAACTGTTGTACAACCAATGAACGGCAGACCTTTAGGCCAGGTTGACTGCGTAAATTGCGGTCAGTGTGTTGCGGTATGTCCAACAGGAGCTTTAACTATCAAAGATGATACTGAAAAAGTTTGGGCAGAGATTACAAATCCGCAAAAAACAGTTGTTGTTCAGATGGCACCGGCAACACGTGTTGCGCTTGGCGAAATGTTCGGCCTTAAACCGGGTGAAAATTCAATCGGTTTAATGAATGCAGCTTTGAGAAAAATCGGATTTAATCTTGTATTTGATACAAACTTCTCAGCTGACCTAACAATTATGGAAGAAGCTACGGAATTTTTAGAAAGACTAAAATCCGGAAAAGACTTACCATTGTTCACTTCTTGCTGTCCGGCCTGGATTAAATATCTTGAAACACAACATCCTGAGATGTTAAACCATTTATCAAGCTGTAAATCTCCGATGTCTATGATGTCGCCCGTATTGGTTGATTTGGTACCGAAATACTTTAATGTTGAAAGAGAAAACCTTGTAGTTGTAGCGGTTATGCCTTGTACAGCTAAAAAATACGAGTGCAAACGCCCTGAAATGTACAGAAACGGCAGACCGGATACGGATTATGTAATAACTACAAAAGAACTCGGCAAGATGATTAGAAGTGCAGGAATTGACTTTAACGCGCTGGAACCGGAAGATCATGATTCTCCGTTCGGCGAGTATTCCGGTGCCGGTACTATTTTTGGTGCATCCGGCGGCGTTGCAGAAGCTGCAGTTCGTACAGCTTACGAATTTGCAACGGGTGAGCCTTTGAATGATGTTGATATTAAGGAAATGAGAGGTACTTCTAACCGCTCCAAAACCGTTTCTCTTGATATCAAAGGCACTAAAGTTGTAGTCAGAGTTGTATCAACCCTTAAAGAAGCAGAAAAGGCTCTTCTAGAAATCAAAGCCGGTAAGGCTGATTTCCAAATGCTTGAGGTTATGGCATGTCCGGGAGGCTGTATTAACGGTGGCGGTCAGCCAACAAGCTGTAATGATTCAAAGATTAAAGAAGAACGTGCAGAAGGATTATATAAGGAAGATTCAGAACTTCCGGTTAGAAAATCCCATATGAACCCGTCAATTCAGAAACTTTACCAAGAGTATCTGGAACATCCGGGCTCGCATAAAGCTCACGAAATTCTGCATACTGTATACACAGATAAATTTGCAGGTTCATACAAAGACATATAAAATTAAAAACAGCCCTTTTTTAAAGGGCTGTTTTTTTATTGAAAACAAGTTAGTTAATATTCCTATTTTGGGTCATAGCCACAGTAACAACCTGTATCATCAAAGAAAGCAGAACCATCATATCCAAGAGCACGACACTCATCAGCTATAGATTCACACTGTTGAGGGGTAATACATCCGCTCGGATTATTCGCACTGCATTCCGATACTTGTTCCAGCTCATCCGTAACATCAAACAACTGCCCGCCCTCTCCGCTGAAACGGTATTTGTGCAAATCTTTTGCAACTCTGTTCGGGTTGTTGTTCGCATTAACATCAGCTATTATGTCAAAGCTGTTGACTTCATCCCAATTATCAGGTTCCAGCACTCCGTACGCAAAACCGTCAGTTGTTATAAATGCATAAACGGGTTCCCGCTCCCAGCTGAACGGAATTTCCTGCTTTTTGGAGTTTAGATATTTCACGTTCTTAAGGTTCTCTAATACAGCCTCACTGTCGTTCGCTATATTAAACACTTCTCTGTGCACTTTTGAATCACATTCACTATCGTCGCACTGCCACATCGGCATGTCCTTTATGTTAAATATCTCATCGCGCGCCATCATAAGCTTGTACCCGTTTGCGATAATGTTTGCGGCTTTTTTGCTTTCGCTTTCCAAAATTTTGTCCTGAACATTGCTCAATAACGTCGGTAAGGTCATTGCAGCCACAATTCCGACAATTCCCAATGTAATAAGAACTTCCGCTAAAGTAAAGGCTGCTTTTTTCTTTAATACACTGTCATCCCTGAATGTGCCAAAAGGCGTCATTGCGAGCGGTAGCGAAGCAATCCAGGAGATTACGTTCTCTTTGCGTTTTGATGTTCCGGTCTGAACACATTTGAAGGCATTTTTATGGATTGCTTCTTCGCTGCGCTCATCGCAATGACAGGTCGGTAAAACTCCGATGTCATCCTGAGGATGAAATCCGAAGGATCTCTTTTCATGAGATTCTTCGGGGTATTCACCCCTCAGAATGACGACTTTGCCTTGCTTATAACGTTTTGCGTCATTGCAAGCGAATGCGAAGCAATCCAGGTTACTTACCTTTGCTTCATTCTTATAACTGCACAATAAATTCTTTAGATTCTTC
>CALUUU010000036.1 GCA_944324035.1 Candidatus Gastranaerophilales bacterium | reverse complement strand
TATATCACTAACTTTTGCTGCAAACAATATCCGCCTTGAGGTAGTAATATAGCAATTCTACAGATGCTATAAAAACCCTCAATATGACAATAACATAAACTGTCATACCGAATTTATTTGACTACTTTTTCCAAAATCTTTGATTTTGTGAAAAATGTCCGGTTTTTCGCCTGAGCCTGCCAAATAACAAATTAATTTGGCAGAGATGCGTTTGCAATCAGCATATTTGATAATAAGATAGAACCCAACAGTTGGAGTTCTATTGGCGGCAAAAGCCTGAGCAGCATTCTTACCGGTGGAAATGCTATATATAGCGACTATACAGTAGGACAACCTTTTGAATGGTAATAGCATTATGAAATAATTTGCAACCTGACATTGTTTTTGCTAGAATTCAATCAGTAGCACAGAAAAGAGGAAAGAATTATGTCAGGACACTCAAAATGGTCAACCATTAAACATAAAAAAGCAAAAGTAGATTCCCAGCGCGCAGTTGTTTTTCAGAAATATTCAAGAGAACTAATTGTAGCAGCAAGACTTGGCGGCCCGGATCCAGCCGGAAATTTCAGACTAAGAACAGCTATTGAGAAAGCAAAAGCCGCAGGGCTTCCAAATGATAATATCAAACGTGCAATTGAAAAAGGCGCCGGAGCCGCAGGCGCTGAAAACTATGAAGAATTAACATATGAAGGCTACGCTGCAGGCGGTGTTGCGGTTTTTGTAGAAGCGATGACTGATAACCGCAACCGGACAGCAGGCGATGTCAGAAGCTATTTTACAAAATACAACGGAAGCTTAGGCGCAACAGGCTGTGTAGGCTGGATGTTTGATCAAAAAGGGGTTATAACATTCCCGGAGGACACAGACTTCGACAAACTGTTTGAAGCGGCTATCAACCTGGATGCGGAAGACGTAACAGAAGAAGATGGTCAGTACAAAGTTATAACAAGTGTTGAAAATTTTCAAAATGTTGTAGAAGGCCTTGAAAAAGAAGGGTTCAAATCTGAAACAGCAGAACTCACAAGAATTCCTCAAAATACAATAGAAGTAACTGACGAAAAAACAGCAGATCAGATTATGAAGCTTCTGGATAAACTGGAAGAACACGATGACGTTCAAAATGTATATGCTAATTTCGATATCCCGGATGAAATTATGCAAAAATTAGAGGGCTAACTTTTTGTCAGACAATAATAAACTAACAATTTTATTCAAATCCCTGAATGAATGCTCAACTATAGAAAGTATAGAAGCAATTCTCGGGGATTTTTTCAAGAAAAATATTAAAATTACTATTTATGACAAAAATAATACTGAAATTTCTAAATACAACAGCCTTTCAAACGGTGAAATTATTACAGATAATCAGACTGTAACAATTCCTCTAATAATTAAAGACCGCCTGATTGGTATTATTTGCGCAGAACAGGGTATAGACCTTGAAAAAACCGAACTGATTGCACCGGTTGCTGCATTAAAACTTGATCATATAAGCTTAAGCGAAAGAATTCAAACAAATATTGAGTTTCATAACGCTATGAAAAATATTGCCAAAATAATTGAAACTCAATATGAATTAAGTTATATAATCCCGATTATAGGCGAAGTTCTCGATACATTAATTTCAAATCATTTAATATACCTGTTTTTAAAACATAAAAGTAAAAATGAACTTGTATACCCTAAATCTTGTCTGGATAAAAATATACTGGACAATGTAAATAAAATTAGCAATGAACACATGCTTAATGAGGACAAAAAGACCGGATATTTCCCGCTAATAAGTGAAAACAGAACCATCGGCTGCCTGGTTGCAAAAAGTACGGAAGGCGAAATAAGTGCGCAGGAAATTTATTATCTCCAACAGCTTGCGAAACAAACGGCTACAACTATTACAAGAGCAAACGTATACTCTGATATTCTTAAACACGCAACACTTGATGCTTTAACCGGTTTTTATAACAGAAGACAGTTAGATGAGCGGATTAAACAGGAAACAGCAGAAGCAAAACGAAACCATACGCCTCTTTGTGCAATTATGACTGATATTGATTTCTTTAAAAAGGTTAACGACACATATGGGCACGCCGCAGGGGATGTTGTCTTAAAAAATGTTGCAAAAATTATGCGCTCACAATTAAGAGAATATGATATAGCAGGCCGCTATGGCGGAGAAGAGTTTGTTATACTGCTTCCATATACAAAACCGGATGAAGCACTTATTGTTGCAGAACGACTGCGTCAGGCAGTCGAAAATAAATCCATTGATATAGAAAAAGTTAACACAAAAAATAATACTAAAAATATATCTGTTACAATAAGTCTTGGTGTGCATGAATATAAACATACAGATAAGGCGGAAGACTTATTGCTAAACGCAGATAAGGCATTATACAAAGCAAAAGAAACAGGCAGAAACAGAGTAGTCACGGCATAACAGCGTCAAATGCGGCTGTCAATGGACACGGATTTTGTGAATAATATCCGGTTTTCAGCGGAATCTTACCGGTGGTAAGCCTCTGAAACAAGTTCAGTGTGACAATTTTAGCCATTATTGGTGGAATTTGCTATATAAGTCCAATAATTGTTATTTATATTGTTGAAAATTTTTGTGTTATAATAAAATTTGTAAGATAATGGGCTGAGTGTAATCCAGTTTATAAGGAGAATTTTATGTCAGAAGATAAAGTTGTTAAATTAGGAGCAAAGAAAAAAGAACACAAACATAAAGGGGATAACGAAAATTCATCTGATGAACTGGTGTATTGCAGTTTTTGTAAAAGGCCGAATACCCAGGTTTTGAAGATGGTAAAAGGGCCGGGTGTTAATATCTGTTCCGAATGCGCAATGATTGCGGTTCAATATCTTATTTTGAATGACAGAATGCCTTCTGCTGAAGCGCAGCAGATTTTAGATGCCTTTTGGGGTAAAGCAAGAAAGTAATTTATGCAGTTAAGTCCTTTTGAAATTAAATCGGAAATTTTTTCTATACTTAATGATTGTGCTGATGAAACTGATCCCGCGGTATTAAACGAGCGGGTTAAATGCCTTGATGCTCTTGAAGATACTCTCACAATTGAGAAAATTCTGTTTAAGGAGCTTTTAAACGCAAAGGCCTCAAAAGAACGTATAATCAGGTTTCTCCTTCAGCGCTATGTTCCGAAAGATCGTTTGATTGAGCAGTTGTGGGCTGTATTAAAGAATAATATGACAACAAGCGAGGTCAAAATAATTGTTTTAAGTTATTTAAGAGAACTTGAAACAGACTGGAAATATGAAGATTATGAGTCTGTCATTGGCGATGATATTGATATTGTTGATGAAGATACAAAAAAGCTTCTTGATAATGCAATTCTCAATCCTGAAGTCCAGATAGATTTTCTTGATTTTTTAAACGCTGTTGAAGAAAAGGATAAAATTTTACTTGTAAAATCTCTTGGGGAAGATTATTCGGAAGACGCGCTGGCTAATATTTTAATTCCGGTATTTTTATCCCAGCCTGATTCGGCTGCAGGAAAGGAAGCTTTAAATCTTTTGGGGAATTCCCGTTCCACGCTTGCTTATCACGCACTGAACTCGGCTTATGAATTTTTAAATGACGATTTGAAACCATTAGTTAAAAAAAATCTTAATTTGTTAAAGCTTGCCGGAATAAGGGTTGATAATTCTGTAGATTTTTATAAGAAACTTTTATCTGCCTCAAAACCATACCGCTCTTGTGCCACTTACCCCGATGGTCACGGTAATCAGGCTTTAATTTTTTCAAGAACAAACAAAGAAAAAAAAGTTCAGTTTGTTGCGGTTGTTATGAATGATTATACAGGTATAAGAGATTGTTTTGGTTTTAATGAAATTTCAGAATTTGAATGTGACAAGATAATTGAAAGATTTTATAAGGATGAGAAGAATATCCCGGTGAAACCGGAAGTTTTGAAAGTTTTGCTAAATTACGGTGAAACAATTTCTAAAAATAACACCTCCGGCTGGCTGCTTCCGTATGAGTATGTATGCTGGAAGAACCTGCTTGCCGATATTAGTTCTGACAGTTGTGATTTTGAGAAAATTTTAAGTGAGGAATTTGAGCCTGTAAATCTTTCTAAAACTGATTTGGAGTCTGTATTTAATGAGGATTGCTTTGAACATTGGTTTTTGGATTCAAAATACAGCAGTGAGTTTGAGGAATTTTTGGATTACCTTGACAGCAATATTTTGACACAAGAGGTTGATTTGGATGCTGCAATTGACACAAATCTGCATAAGATATTTTATCCAAAAGAGTATGAAACCTGGCGTTTACGGCTTCTGACATGTGCTTATATGAAGATGTGCGATAAAAAAGAAGATGCTGCATCCAAGATTTTCTCGTTATATTCTTATAAACCTCTGTATGAGTTCTTTTTAAAGCATATTTTAAGAAGAAGCATTTATGAATATTACTTTTCGTTAAAATTTAATACGGAAGAAAATCAAAATAAATTTACATTACAGCAACTTGATGATATTATTGCAAACATAGAAGATAAGTGGGTTAAAAATGTATAAGGTAATGGCACTTGATATTGGTACAAAGCGAATTGGAATTGCATTGAGCGATTATCTTCTTATGCTTGCAAACGGGCATTCTTATATTTCGCGTGTGCCGGAAGATGCTGCAGTTTCTGCAATACAAAAGATTGCAACAGAAAATAATGTTAAAACAATTGTTGTCGGCGTTCCTGTTAATATGGATAACACAAAAGGATTTCAGGCCGATAATTGCATAGAGTTTTCAAAAAAAATAGCAGGATTTGAGGTTGTTTATGAGGATGAACGCTTAACGTCAGATACTGCTGAAGAGAATTTAAGGGAACGAAAAGTAAATTTCAGAAAGGATAAAGGGCTTGTTGATATAGAAAGTGCAAGACTAATCCTGGAGCAATATTTATCAAAAGTTACAAAGTAAGATAAAAGAAAGAGGATAAAAATGGAAAACGAAGAAAATCAATTGATTGAAACTGTAGATGAAGAAGGTAATGTTATCACGTTTGAACTTTATGATATTGTAGAAGTTGACGAGCAGGAATATGCACTTCTTCTTCCGTCCGAAGATAAAGAAGAAAGTGATGAGGCAGAGCTTGTCATAATGCGTTTGACAAAAGACGGCGAAGACTATATTTTCGAAACAATTGATGACGAGGCTGAATTTGAAAAAGTTGCAGCTTACGTTGAAAGCATGGAAGACGAAGAATACGAGGAAGAATAATTGTTTGAACGATTTACGGAAAAAGCGGTTAATGTTGTAAGCAAAGCTCAGGAAATTGCCAGGACAATGCATTCGAGTAAAGTCCTTTCAGAACATCTTCTGCTCGCTTTGAGTGCAGAGGCACGCGGTGTTTCTCTGAAAATTTTTAAAATGTATGGCATAACTTATGAAAATTTGTATGATGCCATCAGTAAAGTGATAGAAATAAAGCCTGCAAACTCAGACGAGGATGTTCCCAGTTTTAGTCATCACGTAAAAATTTTGCTTAAAGATACCCTTGACTTAGCCGTGAAATCCGGAAATCCGACAATATTATACGAACATCTTTTTCTTGCAGTAATAAATGACAAACATTCAAATAATGTTATAACATTGGAAAAGCTTGGGTTTGATGTTCCGACTGCGCGTGCTTTATTGGAAAAACTCGTTCAGAAAAAGACTAAAAAATTGTATCACCCGGAGTTTGATGATAGTTCTATCCCGCATACAAACAGAAGTGCAGAAACTGATTCTCTGCTTTACGATAATGAAGAGTCTAAAAAGGTCTTTGAACGTGCGGTTGCAAAATTATCAGCTTCAAATTATGAGATATTGGGTACAGAGCAGATATTTTCATCAATTTTAGAGGATTCTGACTCTCCTTTGGCTAAAATTCTTGAGAAGTTTGGAGTCACTGCCGATAGTTTTAAACAAAAACTTGCGAGTGTAAAATCTCGTAAATCAGAATATGAGGGCCGGCAGATTATCTTTACTCCAAATGCCTTTTTAATGATGAGCCTTGCTCTGCAAACAGCTAAAGAATTAGGTTCTTCCGTTGTTTTGCCTGATCACATTATTTTGGGTATATTAAAGGCTAAAAAGGGACTTGCTTATGATATTTTAAAAGAATATAAGATAAACGATGATGAACTGGCTCACAGTATTATAAAACCTATAGAAAAGCAGATGCCGGAAACTCTTACAATTCTAAGACTGGCTAAAGAAGAAGCCAGAAGATTAGGCAGAAATGTTGTAGGAACAGAAATGTTTCTGCTGGGTATTATAGGTGAAGGCGCCGGCATTGGCGGACGTGTGCTTGCGGAATTAGAGATAACTATGCGTGATGCAAGAAAAGTTGTAGAGAGTCTTATTGGCTTTGGTAATGAGTATTATGATAAGGAAGTAGTTTTTACAACCCGTGCTAAAAGGGTATTGGAAAAAGCATGGGAACTTGCCAAAAATGAAAAAATGACGCGGATAGGCTCTGCTCACTTGCTGCTTGCTATAACAACCGAGCCGACATCCCTAGCAATGCATGCGCTGGAACAGCTTGGAGTTGATGCCGTTGAAATTAAAGAAGGTATAAAAAAGTTTTCCAATGGGTAGTGTACGAGAATCTGTGGCCTCTTTTTTGAAAGATTACGGGCTGGAAAATAAGATTTTGTGTGTAGGTTTTTCCGGCGGTTACGATTCAATGTGTCTTTTGCATATTTTACACTCATTTGGCTGTAATCTTGTTGCTGCTCATCTAAATCACAATTGGCGCGGTGCGGAAAGTTTGAGGGATGAAGAAAATTGCCGGAAATTTTGTGATGCAAGAGGAATAACATTTTATAGTGAAATTTTGCCTCCTGATACTCCTCATACGGAAACCGCTGCTAGAACTGCAAGATACGAATTTTTTGAGCGTGTAATGAGAAAGTTTAATTCTGATTGTATTTTAACAGCGCATAATGCTGATGATAATGCTGAAACATTGTTATACCGCATTATAAAAGGAACAGGTATTGACGGGTTGGTGTCAATTGCTCCAAAAAGAGATTCTTTTTACAGACCATTGTTAAAAGTAAGGCGTTATGAGATAGAAGATTATTGCAGAGAAAATAATCTTACTCCAAATATTGATTCGTCAAATGATGATGTTTCGTATAATAGAAATTTTTTAAGACATAAAGTTATGCCGCTGCTTAAGATGGTCAATCCGGATGCCATAGGTGCTCTTAACTCGCTGTCATCCCTGGCCGGAGAGTTGTGCAGTGCATTAAATACAGAGAAAAATTATACGACGGAAGAGTTTTTAAATCTTCCGGTTTATTTTCAGGGTGAAATTATAAAGAGGCTTCTTGTAAACCGCAAAATTGAATATGACCGGGAAAAAATTGAGACATTGAAAGACTTTGTCGGCAAAAACAGATTTTCAAAATCCGGTGCAAAGTGTTCTTTAGGCAAAAATATATGGTTCTTTGTCAACTGTGATTATTTTGATATAGTTAAAACTGTAGAAAAAATTTCTGATGAAATATCTATTTCACAAGAAGGTGAATACAGTTTTGGCGATTATATTTTTAGTATTGAAAAATGTCAGGTGCTGCCTGAGGCTTTTCCGCCGGACAGTGAGTACTGCGCATATGTCAATTTTGAAAAAATTAATTATACGCTTCGTACAAGGCGCGAAGGGGATATTATTTTCCCTCTCGGTGCTTCCGGAGTTCAAAAGCTGAAAAAATATTTAAATGAAAAGAAAATTCCTTTTTATAAAAAGGATTCAATCCCTTTGTTGTGTGAAGGCAAAGAAATTCTATGGGCGGCCGGCGTTGGAATGAGTGATAAAATAAAAGTTGCCGGTAATGTGAGTCATGTGCTAAAATTGATTAAAAAGGCAGGTTAAAAGTGAAAGTAAAATTATCGGATATTAAGGTTTTATTTACGGAAGAGCAAATTCAAAATCGTATAAAGGAAATGGCGGGTGAGATGAATGCGTTTTACGATGGAGAAGAAGTTTATGCCATATGCGTTTTAAAGGGTGCAGTTATGTTTGCAACGGATTTGGTAAAGTCACTTAATATGCCATTAAAGATGGAGTTTATAAGGCTTTCAAGCTACGGTTCTTCTACAACTACCAGCGGTAAAGTTAATGCTGTTGATATTTCTCTTCCTGATCTGAACGGGAAGAATGTTCTTATAATAGAAGATATTGTTGATACGGGTTTAACCGCGAAATTCTTACTTGATTTTATTGCGTGCAATTTTAAAACAAAATCGACCAAGTTTGCCTCTAAAAAAAAAAAAAAAATATTTAGGCAGACCGAAATTGAGCCTGATTATATGGGCTTCCATGTGGATGATAAATTTTTAATAGGGTATGGGCTTGACTATGACGGTTATTATAGAAATTTGAGATATATTGGCTATGCCGACAAATCTCTTTTGGAGTAGTTTCTTTGGATATATATGAAAAATTTGTCAATTTAGTTCCAAAAATTTATGAACAAAATATTACAGAGGAAAATTTTTCTGAAACTGTTTTGGGTTTGCTGCACGAACTATTCCCTGTAAAAGAGGCTTATGTATTTTTTATAAATGCAGATAATTTATTTTTGAAATATTATTCTTCAAATCCGATTGAAAAGCTATTGCCATTTGAAGAATTTAAAAATAGATTTGCAGGCGGGAATGTTTTTGTTTCTGATTTATGTGTAGGAAAATTTCCGTTTGCCAAACTGGTAATTGTAAAAAATTCTTCTTTTTCGCATGAGGAAATAAAAGTCTGTGCTTCAATAGCTTCGATTGTGGCTAATCTGATAAAAGAAGTTGAATTGACTGATATTTTAAAAATGCAGGTTAACGTGTTGCAGGAAGGGATGGATGAGGCAAACAATGTTTATAAACTGCTAAAAAAACAAAATAAAAAAATTCTTGATGCAGAAAAAATAAAAAATGAATTTTTAGCTAATGTTTCCCACCAATTGCGAACTCCGCTTAATTCAATAATCGGTTTTGCTGATATGCTTTCTATCGGTGTTGCAGGCGGTTTAAATCAGACGCAAAGCGAATATGTAAATGATATAAAAATAGCCGGAATAAAGCTTCTTGAAATGATAAATGAAATATTGGATATTTCAAAATTGGAAGCGAATTCGATGAAGCTTTTTAAAAAAAGGTTTAATTTATATGTTAATATCCGGGAAGTTTTAAATATCTTAAGACCATTATATTTAGAAAAGAAGATTTCAATAGAAGTAGATGCGGTTTCTGACTTTGAGGTATTTGCAGATTACCAGAAACTGCAGCAGGTATTTTTTAATCTGGTTTCCAATGCAATAAAGTTTGTTCCGGTTGGAGGAAAAATACTTATTTCGGCTAAACAAAGTGATGGCAAGACAGTTATATCTGTTAAGGATAATGGGCCTGGCATAGCAAAAAAATACCACAGAAGGATATTTAAAAAATTTGAGCAGCTTTCAGCCCAGAATTCTCCATCAACCGGTCTTGGTTTAACTATAGTTAAAGAAATTATAAAATTACATAAAGGAAAAATAAATCTTATAAGTGAAGAGGGCAAAGGTGCTGAATTTGTGATGTATTTACCTCCAAGTTGATTTTTTTAGGAAATATGATATTATTTAAATGTTGAAGATATATTGGAGGTTGGAATGGCATCTATAATTGAAGCTTTTGATAGTACTGTCAGGGAATCTTTTGCCGGTATAAAAATTCTTGTATGGGCATTGCCGGTTTGTATAGGATATTCTATGTATAATACAGCGTTTGGTTCAATAGTCGCTATAGTGACTGGTGTGTTATTTTTTGGTTTTCTTACTGAGAGCTGCAATAATATAATTATAAAAGAAGATAAAATTTTGCCGGGAGTCAATATTTTAAAATACGGTTTAACAGGTCTGTTGGCTCTTTTGGTTATGCTTCCTTATATAGGTTTGGGCGCTCTGGTCGGATACTTGCTTCTGACTTATGTAAATATCCCATCGCCTGTGTGGAATCAAACTTTTCAGATTATAAGTGTTTTATTCTCAATTTCAATTGTTTTGGCTTCTTATATTGTTTATGTAAGAAGATTAAATCCTCTGGAAGCGTATAATCTCAGAAAGTATTTTATCGGCTTTTTTGAAACCTTTATGTCCTTTTCTTATCTAATTGTAAAATTAGCATTGTGGTCTGTTGTAATAATTGGTTTGCTAGCCTATTTGTTTTCTCTATTTGTAGGTTTTCAAAATATTATTTGGTCATATATAATGTGTGCAGTTTCTGTGTTTTATTTGGTACTGAGTGCTAATTATATGGCTCAGATTAGTGAAGAGGTGTTTACATTTGTAGAGAAAAAAGATGAAGAAAATAAAGAAAAAGAACGTATTAAGCAAATGGGATTGGAAGAATAAAATTATTAATAATATCTCTTGTATGAGCCGCATATACTGCGGCTCTATTTATTAATATTCGTTTATTTACGTGCATTTTCTATTGACTTATTTTTTTGCTTATATTATATTCATTTGTAAATTGCAGTGCTTACTGCAAAATATGTGAAGAGTGGCTAATTAAAGTCAAGATTTTTTGAGTGTAAATTGAATAATGTTTCTTATTTGTCTGAATAGTGGCATGTTACACAATACAGGACTGGCTGGTTTTTGCATATATGTGTACTAAAAATAGGAATGTGCAGAGTTAAAGATTAGATGGGTTATAAAGTATCTGTAATTGTACCGGTTTATAGGACAGAGCGCTACCTGAGGAAGTGCCTTGACTCTATTCTTAATCAAACATTAAATGATATTGAAATTATTCTTGTCGATAATGGAAGTTCTCTTGAAGAAAAAAATATAATTTCAGAATATACTTCCTGTAAAAATCTGTCTGTCATTTCATTCAGCGAAAATCAAGGTTATGGCAGGGCATTAAATACTGCAATTGCAAAGTCTTCCGGTGAATATATCGGTATCGTTGAAAGTGATGACTTTATTGAACCTGATATGTATGAAGTTTTGTATAATAAAGCCTCTTCGTCTGGTGCTGATGTTGTAAAAACTTCGTATATAGCCTTTAATAATTTGGGTTCGGAAAACCCATTTGAAAAATTGTCTGTTCCTGTCAATACACCGTTTACTTTGGCTGAAAATTCAGAGCTTCTGTCTGTTCATCCAAGTATTTGGTCTTGTATTTATAAAAGAGAATTTCTGCTTAAAAATAACATAAACTTTTTAGAAAAAGCTGGCACTGGCTGGGTTGATAATCCTTTCCAGGTTGAAACCCTTTTAAAAGCACAAAAAATTGTATATATAGATAAACCTTTGTACAATTACAGGATAGACACTGCTAATTCCAGCTCTTCACTCAAAGAGGGGCTTGATATCCCGTTAAATATTTCACGTGTTGTTGTTGGAATTTTAGAACAAAATTCTGTTGAAAACGGTGATATATGGCGAAATCTTCAATTGCGTGAATTTTCTTATCTGCACGATATGATTTTAAGATCTAAGCTTTGTGATATTCAGCTTTGTGCTAATTATATTAAGGAGTTTTTGCCATTATTTAAAACAGAGTTTATTCATGATAAAAACAAGGCTTTTTATGAAGAACTGATTAATTCAAATGCTATTTTGCTTATTTTGAAGTATAAATTTAAAAATTTTATAAAAAATGTATTTTCAATAAAATTTTCCAAAAAATCAAAGGAAATAAAATTGTTTGGTAACAGGTATGTATTAATAAAAAGGAGTGTATAATGAAAGTTCTTATTCTTGCGGGCGGATTAGGTACAAGATTGGGGGAAGAAACTGTTTCTAAACCGAAACCAATGGTTGAAATCGGCGGATATCCTATTCTTTGGCACATTATGAAAATCTATTCACACTATGGGTATAATGATTTCGTTGTCTTGACCGGCTATAAATCTCATATTATAAAAGATTATTTTGTACATTATTATCAAAGATATTCCGATTTAACTATTGATATGAAAACAAATACAATAGAACTTCATAAAATGCGTACAGAGCCTTGGAAGGTAACAATGCTTTATACCGGTCAGGATACTATGACAGGCGGCAGAATTAAAAAGGCACAGGATTATGTAGGCAATGAGCCGTTTATGCTTACATACGGTGATGGAGTTGCTGATATAAATATTTCAGAACTTGTTGAATTCCATAAAAAATCCGGAAGATTAATGACAATGACATCTGTTCAGCCGTCCGGCAGGTTTGGAGCCTTGAGTATTAATTCTAATAATCAGATAACTTCCTTTAAAGAAAAACCGGCAGGTGACGGCGCTTGGATTAACGGCGGCTTTTTCGTATGTCAGCCTGAAGTTTTTGACTTTATTGAAGCAAATAATCCGAAGGAAATATTTGAGAGAAGACCTCTTGAAAGTATTGCAAATGCGGGTCAGTTGAGTGCATATAAACATAGCGGCTTTTGGCGTCCGATGGATACATTGCGTGATAAGCTCGAACTTGAAGAAATGTGGGAAACTGATAATGCTCCTTGGAAAGTTTGGGATAAGCAAAATGCATATGTAAGTCTTGCAGGAAGGGTGTAAGGTATGCAGAAGAGAGTCTTAGTTACCGGTGGAACCGGGTTTATTGGGCAAAATGTTGTAAATGAATTAATTAATCGTGGGTATGAAGTTCATTCTCTTGTTTATCCGCCGTTTGCACCTGAGCAAAGCGGGTTGGTTCAATATGAAATGAATTTAATGGATTCAGTCGCTGTTGACAAGTTTCTTTCTGAACACAACTTTGAAAATTTAATTCACTTAGCTTGGTATGTCGGTAATGGGTGGCAAACCTCGGATATCAATTTAGATTGGGTGTCGGCTTCCCTAAACTTATTAAAGCTTTTTAAAAAGTCCGGTGGTCAAAGATTGCTATATACAGGTTCTGTTTCAGAATATGATTATCGTTATGGATTTATGTCCGAGGATATGACACCATTAAACAACGAATATTTATATGGCAAATCAAAAGCTGCGTTATATTCTTTAGCAAAATCTTATTGTGAGACTAATGATTTAGATTTTAAGTGGGCGAGATTGTTTAATGTTTATGGACCTAATGAAAGGAGCCAAAGGTTAATGCCTAGCGTAATTATATCTTGTATAAATGGTGCAGATGTAAAGGTTTCCGAATGTACAAAATATCAGGATTATTTACATGTTGAAGACTTGGCAAGAGGCATTGTTACATTATTTGAAAGTGATGTTAATGGTGCTGTAAATATATGTTCTGGGCAACCCGTTCAGTTGCGTACAATTGTTGAAAAGATTGCTCAATTTACTAATTTTTCAGGCAAAATCCTTTGGGGTGCTGTGCCTACTTATTTTGATGAGCCTGTAGTTGTTGGAAATAATTCAAAATTGTTTGATTTACTAGGTTTTACTCCTAAATACACTCTAGATGAGGGTTTAAAACAAACAATAAAGTGGTGGAAGGAGAAAATTAAGGAGCACGCAAATGTTTAATAATATTTATAAAGGTAAAAAAATTTTTTTAACAGGACATACGGGATTTAAGGGAAGTTGGCTTGCACTTTGGTTTACAATGCTTGGTGCAAAGGTTTGTGGTTATTCCCTTGCGCCAAACACCCAGCCTTCAATGTTCGAAGAATTGAAACTTGAATCTAAAATTGCAAAATCAGTTATTGGAAACCTTTTGGATACAGATAGACTGGAAAAAACTATGTCAGAATTTAAGCCGGATATTGTTTTTCACCTTGCGGCTCAGCCACTTGTAAGACTTTCTTATAAAGAACCTAAAATGACTTATGAAACAAATGTCATTGGCTCATTGAATGTCTTGCTAGCCGCGCAAAAATGTATGAGTGTTAGAGCCTTTGTTAATATTACAACAGATAAATGCTATGAAAATAAAGAAATAAATCGTGGTTACAGAGAATATGAGCCAATGGGTGGTTATGATATGTATTCATCTTCAAAGGGTTGTGTAGAAATTATGTCCTCCTCTTTTCGACGCTCATTTTTGCAAGATAAAAGTGCTTATGCAATGGCAACGGCTAGAGCAGGAAATGTTATCGGTGGTGGAGATTGGGCAGAGGATAGATTAATTCCGGATTGTGTTCGTTATATAAATGCTGGAGAGAAAATAGAAATAAGAAACCCGATTGCTGTAAGACCTTGGCAGCACGTTTTAGAACCACTTTCTGGATACTTGCTTTTGGGACAAAAATTGTTGGAAGATGGTAAAAAGTACGCTGAAGGTTTTAATTTCGGTCCAAACGAAGAAAGTGTTTTAAAAGTTGTTGAAGTTGCTGAAAAAGTTTGTAAATATTATGGAAGAGGTGAAGTGATTGTTCATAAGCGTGATAATTTACATGAAGCAAACTTGTTGATGTTAAACATTGAAAAGGCGGAAAAAGTTTTAGGTTGGATGCCGACTTATACTGCTGATGATGCGATTAAAAACACTATAGAGTGGTACAAACACTTCTATGACAATGATATAGATATGTATGAATTTACAATGAAACAGATTGATGAATATGAGAGGCATATTAAATGGAAACAATAATTTTAGGTAGTGGAATTTCAGGCATTTCTGCCGGCTGCCATTTAAAAAAAGCAGGTGAAGATGTCGTTATTTACGAAAGGGATAGTGACTGGGGTGGTCTATGCGGTAATTTTACCATAGACGGATTCAGATTTGACAAGTTTGTACACTTTACATTTGCATCTGATGAGTATATAAAAAATATTTTTGAACAATCTTCTCCAACATATCCTCATCCTCCGGTTTCTTATAACTATTGGCACGGATTTTGGTTGAAGCATCCTGCGCAAAATAATTTAGCACCTCTTCCAATTGAAGAAAAGGTTAAAATTATAGAGGATTTTGTTAACCGACCTTGTATGGATATTGAGGATATAAATAACTATGAGGAGTGGTTAAGAATACAATACGGAAATTATTTTGCAGAAAATTTTCCGTTTGCGTATACCCGTAAATATTG